>JAJZYL010000160.1 GCA_021798095.1 archaeon
GTGGCAACTGAAATAGCAATGAGCGTATTCTTCGGCTTTGGGCTGATCCCTCCAGCGGCATATTGGTTCTGGTGGGTCGGGTTCTTCCTATCGGACATAATACCGACAGTTCTAATAGCCCCAATCCTTATTTCAGGATTATCATCAATACTGACAAGGCAGAATTTGATAACATTAGGTTGGCTATCCTAAAAAAGATCAGCCGACCGCCCTTTTTTTACGATCAGGCCCTTATGATGAAGGTGCAGGAGCCCCCCAATTAAACCATATATTTGCTTATACTTTGACCCCGCGCAGCTTGGCCAGTTCCTGTAATGGTGGAATGGTTTCGTATAGCTCCCTTTTGAGGGCATCCCATTTAATTCCGGAAGGCCGCTTATATTTCGGTTTCACCTTAATGAATTTCTTGGGAGTAACTATATAGTCCGTTATCGTATCGTACTCATCCGGCTTAAACGGATAATTGACCAATTGTACATCATCAACTACCGTTACAGTTACCGTCCTTTCGTCTATCATTTTCAGTTCGGTAAATATGCCCCATTCCACATCGAAGAAACCGTGGCCCTTGCCAAACCTTATGCCATCCATAGTGACCGCCGCCGCGCCGGTGACCAGCATATCTATATGTTTCAGCGCAGCTAGGTCCTCCAGTGATATCCTCCGGCCGAAGACCTCGGCCCCATCAAGGGTAGCCATAAAGTCGGCCTTAGCCTTGCTCACCACATTTCCTTCAAAAAGTAAGAACCCCCTCCTTATACCATAGGTAGTCATCACATACGTCTTCCCCCCGCGCAGTGCCAGTTCCCTTAAGTTGGTGAGGCTATTATCGGGAGTTATGAACAGGACTTTGGAGTCCCTGTACTGTGGCATCTCTGATATTCGCATTGCGCACCTTTTACTGTTCCTGAAATCCGCTATAAAATTGCTGAAATCATAATCGAATCTCGAATCCGGATAGGCGACTTCCCTTAACCGCTGCCAGACTTCCTTCCTTATATCGTCCTTTTCATTCATTATTTTGATATATTACCCTTTCCCATTATTAAAGGATTTTATTAAATTTGGCCTCATAGTACTTCGGGGATCTTGCCCAGCAACCTAATACCACAAAAACCGGTCATCAATGGGAAGATAAGGGGAAAGTTACCCTTTTTTATAAAAAATGGAAGGTTTTGTGCGTACCTGCCGCACTACTTCAGAAGCAGGTACGTTTCACCGGTGCTCTTCCAGTAGAACCTCGGTGGATCGAACTGTCTGTCGTCGGGGTCGGTGACGCCGAGCTCTTTCCCGTTCAGCCTGATGTACTTTGTAGTAGGCCTGCTGTCCCTGCCCCTGAGGGCCGCTATCTTTCCATCGACCATAACCATGGCCGGACCCACCATATCGCCGTTCTCGATGGCGCCTAGCGCATCGGTGCCAACGCTGCCCGGTGGCCTGTCGATTATTACGCAGTCAGCTTCAAGGCCCTCCTGTATCTTTCCCGTGTTTATCCATTTCCTGTAATAATCGTATGTGTTACCCGTGGCCATGGCTATTGCCTTTTCTGCAGGCACGTTGCCTATACTTGAAACGAACTTAATGCCCTGGTTTATTGCAATCGGAAAGTATCCCTGACCCGTCGGGGTATCGCTTCCAAGGATGACCCTGCTTAATTCGTTCTTGTTCTTCAGGTAATCCAGTATTTTCAGTGACATCCTCTGATTACCATAGGTGACCAGCTCAACCGCTGCCTTTGGCGCAACCTCCATGACTTCCCTGGTTGTATCCCATGAGGCAGCTGTGCTTCCGCCGTTGGTGTGTGCAAGCTTGTCGGGCTGCAGCTTCTTTACGAACTCAGCGTCCAAGTAGACGGCCGTCTTTAAGACACCAGACCCAAAATTGGTGGGTATGAACATGCCGTATTTCCTTGCCCAGGACGCCATTTCCAGCAGTTCGGCAGGGGTTAGGTCGCTGCTTCCGCCTATCTGAGCCACCTTCCAGATTCCGAGCTCAGCCAGCTCCTTGAAATCGCTTTCCTTTAAACCCTTAACTAGTAATATGCTCCCACCGTGAACCTTCATCAGGCCCCCAGGCCTGTAATTCTTCCAGGAAAAATAGTGGACTATCGCAGAAGCCTTAACACCGCCTGGATTGGGCGGATAAAAATCTGGCTCGCCTTCATATCTTGCGAATTCGTCGACCGTCGTCGTCGTGCCCTGATGAAGGGCCTCCTGCGCGACCCCAAGCATCCCGTTTTCAGGGCCCCATTCACCGAAGCCGAGATGTGTGTGTGGATCTATCATCCCCGGTATTAGCACCATGCCGTTTGCATCTATTCTGATATCCGCCCTTTCCGGATGTAGATCCTTTTCATATCCTATCTGAAGGAACTTCTCGTTTTCAATAATGACCGTGTCTGCCTTTAAAATTCCCTTATTCCAATCACCACTTACGATCTTGCCGACATTAAAAATTGCTACCTTCATTCTAAATACGGGTTTTCCTTTATTCTTTTAAATATTTCCTATGCCGGTCAGTTTAATCTTGACTGAAACTGATGCTAGGGCCCGATCTGTTACGATAATGTGTTGTAATGATGGATATGCCCGAATCGGATACCAAAGACGCTTCCTGATGGATGTCTAATGTTCATCGGCGGCAGTCGATTGTTTGAACAGGGAACATGTACTTGCAACGGCGAGGGCTTGGGAAAATAGTTTGGGAGAACTTGGCCGCTTTAACATAAGAGTATATAGCATTTCCCCAATAAAGGCTCTGCAGAAAACCTCCGCATGTAGTTGACACACACGGTGAATCTTGTTCGTAGAAGGACAAGAATATTTTAGCAATAGGTCAATTCATTTTGTAGATCGTATTT
>JAJZYL010000161.1 GCA_021798095.1 archaeon
ATCGTCGGCGTTGAAATCGATGTCCTCCTCGCTATCTCCCTGAGCGATGCCCTCCCGTCGCTGCGAAGCGCGGCAATGATGGCCATATCGACCTTATCAAGTTTCATGGGTCAATGACGGCGCCGGGCGTATAAATCCTTTTCCAAATGTAAAGCATAAAGTTTCTAACGGCCGCCGGGCATATCCAGCCCATGGTAAAGGATCCGGTGTGCGGTATGGACGTAGACGAGAAAAGGGCCATGTATAGGTCCGAGCGCGACGGGAGGACCTACTATTTCTGCTCCCGAAGGTGCAAGGATACGTTCGATGCTGACCCTAAAAAATATGTACGATAGCCGGTGCCAATTTTAGAAGGGCCCGCGCACGCTGCTACAGGGCTACCGGCTCCAGCCATAGGAGGCCGTTAGCTGATGATATTTGGCGATGCGGTGATCACCGCCCCGGCCTCCACGCCTCCGCAGGGCCGGCTTCCCCCTTCATATCCTTCAGTTCGCTCAGGTGCTCATGGATGATGATCCACCGGCCCTCCTCCCTGGCCAGCACCATGGTCGCCCTCAGCCTGAGGTCCACCGGCCTCCCCTCAAATGAATAATCGTACACGAAGATGCCCGAGATTTTGAGGAAGAATGCCGCTACCGCGGTTTCGCCGACCACGGTGACGTGCGGATCCTCCACCTTGAACTTCAGGTCCGATATGTTCGCGAAGACCGCCTCTTCATAGGCTATGGCGGTATCCGATGACTGCAGTGTATATGGGGGGAAGGCGTCAAACTTGGTAAATGCGTTTCGGTGACCGTGCGCATCGGCCAGCGCATCCATGTCCTTCTCCCTTGCGGCCTCGAAGAAGCCGTTGATGGTGTCCAGGACCTCGTTCTCTGACCTGCGCCCATATGTCATGGGCCGCTTTGATACGGCCCACTAATTAACGCTTTCAGCGGAATCAACGGGCACCATATCAGGGTTTCATCTGCCCCCTGAACTTTCCGACGTACTTGGCCGGGGGGGTGACCTCTTCAAGTATGATCTGGCATATCTTCGTACCGGCGTAAAGCGCAAGGGTGGATGGGGAGAGGTTGGCTATCTCCAGCACCACCCTGCCGTCCGAGCCCGGCGATATGAACCCGCTGCTTATGTGCACCAGAAGGCCCAGCCGCGCAAACCTGGACCTCCCCTCTATTCTGCCCGATATGTTCGACGGAAGGGTAACCCTCTCCCTGGTTATGCCGTGCACCAGCTCGCCGGGCTCCAGCAGAAGCGGTTCGGAGCTTACGGTGATCGGCTGCGTAACGTCGATGTAATCGGCCTCCTCCTTGATCTTCACTACCTCCCTGGCCTTCTTGAATACCCTGAAGGCGTTGCCAAGGTGCAGGTCTATAGACCCAGGGCCCACCTGGGCATCATCGAAGGGCTCGATCATGACTTCACCCTTGGCTACCAGCTCCAGTATCTTCTCCCTTGTAAATATCATTGCACGTATTCAGGAAGCTGGGCTAATTAACTTTAGGGTACTATGATTAAATGGGGGTTCAACTCATCCGGGCGATATGGATAAATTAGTGCCAGTTCAGTTGTCCTGCATATCGCGCCAATCAAACGGTCTCTTCCTTTCCAACCTAAGATGATCGTCCAACAGAGAATCCATTTTGGCTGTAGCGTTGGATAGCGTCTCGGTTGTTTCCTTCAATTCCTTGATGACGGCCGTGTGGGACTCCAGGTGTTTAGCGTACTCGTTGATCGCCCTGGAGAAGGAATCCACTGAGCGTTCTATATTTATGAGCCTCTCCTCCTGCTGTCTCTTACCCTCCTTTCGCTTCCTGTCGTACGACTCGATGTAACCTGGCAACCAGAAGTAAGATACTATGATTATCAATGACGCTATTCCATATATGCTATCCAGGTACATCAGGGGAAAGCCAAGATAGGGAATTATGGTCACAACCTCCCCTCTAACCTGTGAAGGCGTAATCTGGAATGGATCCTCGGCTGTGTTATCGCCCTTTGTCTGTATCATGGTCACACCGTTACTGCCGGTCGTCATCGATATTATCCTATGAACGATCGTAGGGGGGTAATCGTACTGCACTTGATAAGCCTTGGGCACGCTGAAGACTATTATATCGCCGACCTGTAAGGAACTACTGGGAACGCTCTTTACCAGTATGACGCTGCCTCTAGGGATGGTTGGCTGCATGCTCGTCGTGGGGACGAACATTATAGGCTGGATGTTACCCATGATAAGGACCAGCAGTACGAAGGCTATTACAATGGCACCGCCAGCAGCAACGCCGGCCTTTTCAGCTCGCTTTCCACGATTCCTTTTTTTTAGGGCTGCCGCGCTCGTTATCAATCACCGGCCAAATGCATTATTTTATGTATTTCCATTACTTCACACCCTACGCCCTTATGTTTATGTAGAACTGCAGGCTGCCGATCGTACTCTGTTGCCCTGACGGATTTCCACCGGGCACAGTTATCGAAGCTAGAACCAGGTAGGAGCTTGATGATGTCACGCCAACTGTTGAAAGGATCAAACCTGTATTTGTCCTTGTAATGATGCCGCTGACACCGGTATAGGAATAGGTGTGACCATTATAGGTTACAGCGCCATTAGATGCAGGGTAGTAGAGTGATACGTTGATATATGAATTCGGATTATGCAGCACAGAACCCATATCCTGGGGATCCACCAGGTATATGCTTATCCTTAGGCTGTTCTGGTACGTTGAGATGATGTTAGAAATATTGTAGAGCCCTACGCCAGTTATTTGCTGAGATTTTCCAACCGAGACCGTGAAGGTCCCGCTCAGCGTCGTAAGGTTGTACGGAAGGCCGCCAGGGTTGGGC
>JAJZYL010000162.1 GCA_021798095.1 archaeon
CATGAGGTTGGGGAATGTCCCCGTTCCGCAGTCTGGGTAGAGGAATGGATAAAGACATATCCCGATTGCATGCAGACAGGGATGCATGCAAGGAGAGCACTGATACCTCCAGAGGCGCAACTTTCAGGGCTGGAAAGGCGCCAAAACTCGGCAATGGGTTCAAGCAAAACCGTCCAGACCGTGAAGGATGAAGGCGAAAAGGAAGCAAAAGTGAGAACCCCACAAGCTTTAGCTGTGGGAGTATGTCAGAGGTAATCCAACCAAACTTGTACATGGATCAGGTAAATATTAGAGTAAAAAATGTTCTGGGAAAACGGTTTATAGATATCAAGCCATAGATAAGTTTAATTTGTAATGTAATTTTTATCAAGCAAAATGCTAAGCAGAAGAACAAACGAGTTAATGCTTTATGGTTCATCGTTTAGAACGGCAACAATAGCTGTAAGGGAAAAAATACAGGACATTCTTTTGAAAAGCATTGAATTAAACGGCAAAAATTACCCATTTGACGAAGCATTATTGCTAACAACATGTAACAGGGTTGAATTGTATGCCGTTTCAGATAGCATTTATAAATTTAAAGATCTGTTGGACGATGATTTTAAAGGGAAAATACAAGGGTTTAACGCAGACTCTGCTTATTTTATAAATGGTCCTGATGTTGTAAGACATCTGCTGAGGGTTTCGATTGGCATGGATTCACTGCTGCCCGGGGAAGAGGGAATAGCTCATCAGATCAAGGCCGCGATGGTAAAATACCAGAGGCTAAAACTAGCTCGTCCTGTTATTGGGTCCGTTTTCGGTTCAGTAATCAGGGCAAGCTGGAGCATGAGAAAATTATATAATATTAAGGCAGAGGGAGAGGAAATAGGTAACGTTATAGCTACAAAAATAAAGGCGAAAATGGATAAAGGGTTCAGGGTTACTATAATTGGATCGGGCAGAACGGCGCAGGAAGTATATAAGTCGCTTAAGGAATATGTGGATTATGCTTACATAATTACCAGAAGGGAGTGGTTGCCAAGCCAGCTCGAGGGGACAAGAAGGGTTGGTTATGATTTACTTGATTCCGCCTTAAGGGATTCACAGGTTATAATTTCAGCTACAAACGCAAAAATGGGGGATTACATTTTAACTGGTGACAATGTGCCAAGCAACTTGAGGCTCTTGGTTGACCTATCTGTCCCGAGGAGCATCGATCCGACCATAAGGAACTCGGGCCTTGAGCTGTGGGACATGGATTCCTTGGGTCAATTATTGGGTGGCTATAGGTTCAGCTATCCGGATGTCATAAACAGGGCATTGGATGAAGCCGCAGACAGGATATATTATGACATATATTATAGAAGGCTTGAGGGAAGCCTCAAAGAATTATATAAATCAGCCTACAAAATAGCCCTGAGTGAATCTTTAAACGCCCAAAAACTTATGGATAAAGGAAAATATAGCAGGGGTAAGATAATAGACACTATGGCTGAGAGGATTGTAAAAAAGATGCTTGATCCTTTGTCTGAGGTTCCGAAGGACCCCGCTTCTACCTATCCCAAATTGGAGATGATTAAGGGGCTTTGCGGTGATAAACTAAATGATAAAGCTCGGGACTAGGCCTAGCAGGCTTGCAATGATACAGGCGGAGATGGTTAGAGAAAAGCTAACGTCTGCAATTGATGAAGAGGTACAAGTAATACCAATAAAAACAGATGGCGACCTTTCAGATAAGTACCAAATAAACCTCAAAAGTGCGTTTACAAGGCGGCTGGAATATGCTATAACGGATGGAAGGATCGATGCGGCGGTTCACAGCCTTAAGGACTTTCCGCCTCAACCGCTGGAGGGATTGGATCTTGTTTCCTTCCCTATATCGCATGATCCTTCCGATTACCTAATAACTGATTCCGGTATTGACCTTTTTCAACTTAAATCAGGATCAACCATAGGTACAGGGAGCGCAAGGAGAAAATCATTGCTAAAATTTTACAGGCCGGACCTAATAGTTCAACCATTAAGGGGAAATGTCGATACCAGAGTAGGCAGATATAAGGAGCTTGGGATGGACGGCGTTATATTATCGGCCGCAGGCCTTATAAGGCTTGGTCTTAAAACTAATTATAAAAGGCTAGATCCGGAATTTTTTATACCGGCAGCTGGGCAAGGAATAATAGCGGTGGAAGCTTTAGTGAGCGCAAGAGCGGCGTCTGTTATAAAAGGTGTAAATGACCCATGGGCTGAAATTAGGGCCAGAATTGAGAGGGCATTTTTAAAAAAATTAGGTGGGGATTGCAGCGTGCCAGCGGGAATTTACGTGAAGGTACAAGAAGTGACGGCCTATCTCAAGGGGTTCATTGCGTCCGGCAAATCCCTAAAATTTTCATCGCTAACAGGCAAGCTAGATGACGCAGAAGGGTTAGGGACCGACCTTGCAGGTGAATTACTCCATTGAAGGTAGTTTTAGCGTCAATCTGGAGAAATTGGAGCAGGTTGAGATCATTAGCAAGGAAAAACGGATTCGAACCTATATTTGTATCAGCTTTAAAGATCATACCCATTGATATATCAGGGGGATTAACTTCTTATTTAAGAAATGGACCTTATTCTTGGGCAATTTTTACATCGTCAACAGCAGCATCCATCTTTTTAAAAGCGGAGGTGCTAGTAAGGTCAATTTACGGGGTAAGAATAGCTGCGGTCGGGTCTGGCACTTCGGCCTTTTTAAAAAGGAAAGGAATAAAGGTTGACTTTTTACCGTCAGAGTATACTACTGAAAAGTTAGCTGAAGAGTTGCCTGCTAATCCC
>JAJZYL010000009.1 GCA_021798095.1 archaeon
AATTTTTCTGTCATGGATTCTCTCCCCACCACTGCTGAGCTCTATTTCCCTATACATCAGATCGAATGAAAAGGAAACCTTATCATCCTTTGGCTTGATATAGAATGGCTTGAGCTTATTTGGCCACTCGGTAATAAAATAGAATCCGCCGACCTTTTCCCCCCATGCCTTAAGGGCTGCCGTGTCCAAATCATCGCCGAATTCTATGTGGAAACCAGTTGAAGCTAGCTTGTCCACAATCTCACCGTATTTAAATCTGCTAAATGGCATGATCGCGGTGATCTTTGGCGCCTTGATGATGGCCATTTCAGGTCTGCCCACCAGGTCCTCTAGTACGTGGACTATGGTTCGCTCCAAAAGCTCCATCATCTCTTCATTATTAAAGAATGCGGCTTCAGCGTCAAGGCTGGTGGCCTCGCTCAAGTGGCGAACTGTATGTGAAGGTTCAGCTCTGAAAATTGGCCCTATTTCAAATACCCTTTCGAATGACATGACCAGTTCCTCCTTATAAAGCTGCGGGCTTTGTGCCAAGAATGCCTCCTTATCATAGTACATTATTGGAAAAAGGGCCGCACCACCCTCGCTGGCGGTCGCTATTATCTTGGGCGTGCTCACTTCCAAGAATCCGTTTGCGGTAAGGTGCTCCCTGATTGAGGAAAGCATATATGCCCGCAGCTTAAAAAGCGCAAGGTTAAGAGGATGTCTAAGATCCAGGGACCTCATATCAAGTCTGGTTTCTATACCGGGCATGTTCTTGCCGATAAGGTCGAAAGGTGACCTTTTCTTGGGAGTTACAATTGCTTTTATACTTTTGACCTCGATTTCAAATCCTGAGGGAACCCTATCCGTGCGCTTCACTGTTCCCACGGCTTCGATCGCCGTATTTACAGTAAGCCCGCTACACTTGTCTATTAGCTTTGGATCCTTGATGACCAGCTGAACCTGTTCCCTCATCCTCACTACGATCAGAAACAGTACGGTCTTCTGATCTCTTATGCTTAGTATCCATCCCTTTATGTTGGCAGAAGAGCCTTCTTTTGTTTCCAAGTATAAGGATGACATTTAATGTACGTGGTATCTTTCATTAGCTTTTATATTTATCGAAATTTAATGGATCCATCCCATGTGGTAGAATGCCAGCGGGAGGCGTATATGTAGCGTTATTCAAAATAGCCAAGTAAAAACCTAACTGGTGATTACGGACGGTTTCATAATATCAGAACTTAAAACGTCGGCGATAGATTAATATATACTGCCCTTTATGGCCAATTTATTATGGCGCGTTTACATTCAAAGAAGAAGGGCAAGTCGCATAGCAATAGGCCACCGGCTGTAAGGTCCACTCAATGGTTGACCATGAGTGGCGAAGAGATTAAATCTATAGTAGAAAAGTTACATAAGGAAGGATTACCACAGAGTATGATCGGAATAAAGCTACGAGATGTTTATGGTGTCCCAGGCGTTAAATACATCACGAACAAATCCGTGAAAGCAATACTCCTAGAGCGCAAGCTCTTGACCGGCATGCCGGAGGATATTGAAAACTTAGTTAGAAGGGCCCAGAGAATGACACAGCACATCAGCCAATTTAAATCTGATAGAAGGAATGTCCACGCGTTAGAACTGGTAGAAGCGAAGATATACAGATTATCCAAGTACTATAAAAGAAAGGGTATGTTACCCAAGGATTGGAAATATAAAACGGTAGTGGCACAGTTGGCCTAGAATGCCAAAGTTTAACGAACTGCAGAATGAGCTGGAAAAGGCATATAATAGGGTCAAGAAACCATTAAAGGAAAGGGGAAACTTTCTGATACTGGCCGACAAGAGCGTTGATGGTATAGCCTCTGCAGCCATAATGTACAGGGTAATAAGCGGGCGTGGTGCAAGGGCGGCCGTAAAATTTCATGAAGCGTACGCTCCGGTCAGCCAATCTGTAAAGGCTTATTCGGCCGATGCGACCATAGCCCTGGACATGGGTGGCGATACTGTCAACGAACTTGGCAGCCAGGGTTTATTGGTCTCGATAGATAAGGAGGCAAGTAGCGGTATAAACGGCGAAGCCTTTGGGTTCGATGGAAGTTCGGATGTCAGCTGCGCTACCCTATCATATATGTTTGCCAAGATAGCTCTCGAAGAGGGATTTGGTTTGGCTACGCTTGCCGTCATAGGATCGCTAGGTGACTGGCAAGACGTGGGGGATAAAAGAAATCTGATATCATTAAATGAAGCTGCTCTAAATGAAGCTAATCTAAAGGAGGTCATAGGAATAGAAGAAAGGCTTGAATTTCCGCTGGGTCAACTTCTTCCATTGCACAGATCTCTGACGTTATCCGTAGACCCATATATTACTGGGCTTACGGGTAATCCACGAGCTGCCCTATCTTATATTAGCCAGGCCGGCGTTGAACTTAAAAAAGAGGATAGATTTAAGACCGCTTATGATCTGTCACCCGAGGAACTGGCAAAAATTGAATCATCTCTTCAGGAGCTAATACAGGACAAGTCCGAGCCGCTTAAAAGATTGTCCTTCTTTTCAATGTCAGAAGATAGGATATCACCGATCTGGAACCTAAGGGACCATTCGCTTCTATCGCAAATTTTGATAGCGTCAGGCAGGTATGAAGAGGCATTTATGCTGATGCTGGGTGCACATCGAGACCTTTTTTCGTCGTCCCTAGATTCGCTAATAAAGGAGTTGGAAAACCTGATAAGCAGGTTCAACAGGATGCTTGCGGATCAATTAAGGCGGATAGTAACGCATTCAATTATAAACATCTACGGTGATAACCTTTTTACTGCGATGGAGGCCCCCCTGATACTTAGATGGGCGGCATTATTGCCGGACTTCAGAGGAAAGACGATAATCGTCCAAACCAGCCTTGATTCAAATTCTATATTCAGTATCAATAATATCAAGAAAGATATGTATTTAGATGTACGCAAGCTAGCCAAGGACTTCCATGGATCAGTTAAAGGTAATGGGAGATATATGACCGCCTCCATCCCCATATTCAAGGGAAGCTCATTCCTCGAAAAGTTGCGGGAATTACTGCAAGAAAGCGAAGCCGGGGTACCCTAGCCTGGTAGGGGGCAGGCCTGGAGAGCCTGTGGCCCTTTTCGGCCTCGTGGGTTCAAATCCCACCCCCGGCGTTTTTGTCATAGCTTTTTTAGTACCCCCTTAGATGTCCATTTTCTTCATCAGTTCTATTGCTGAATATAGCGCCCCATTTACGGCATTCAGCATGCTGCTACCCCATGATATTATCATTATGTCCCCATCGCGTATTCCAGTGCCCTTTACTTTCTCTGCAAATTGCGGATATTCGGCGCTCAGGTTTGTTAAAGAAGGAAACCAGATTTTGCCCCCATAGGCGGAAACCACCAGCGCACCCTCGGCGCCCTTTTTTATTGCATCATCCCTCTCTTGAAGCCCTTTTTCAACATGTGAAGCTCCTCCCCTTACAATTACATATACTTCGTGAGGATGATCGCCGGTTAATGCTAAATGTTCGAGTTCTATATGATCCATAATAACATTTAGGAGTCTCGCTCCTTTTTCTGTAAGAGTACATCCATGCCGCTCTTCGGTTATAATTGAGAGGTACCTTAGTCTCCCTATTAACGTCCTTACAGAACCTTCCCCTAGGTTAAGCTCCTTAACTAAGCGCTTTCTTCCAATGGGACCATTACCTATTAACATGATTGCCCTTAACACGTGAACGTCTTCATAAAGGGCGGTTACGCTGTCCTTTAGGGAGGAAGCTATTATATCGCATATCTCACCCATGTAAGAAAAATGAGGATGGCTTTCTAATAAATCATTCGCGTTAGTTTATGAAGTTCTTATGAGCCTTGGTATATCCTGCAAACGGCTTACCATAAGATCGGGCAGCATCATTATGCTCCTCCGCGGTAACCTCGCCATGGCATAGGCCCATATCGCCAATGATCCCAGTAATTTGGGCGAAAGCACATCATAAAGGTAGTCATCGCCTATGTTTACGGCGATATGCCCGTCATCGATAAGTTTTCCATAAAATCTCTTATCGCTCTTGATATAGCCCGATCTGTCTGGAGTAAGGATGTCCTTAAAGTATACATCGAGCCCCAGCGCCTTTAACACCGGCCTCTGATACTTCATAAAACCATTGGTGGAAACGTAAACTGGGCCTAGTTCGTTAAGGGCTTTCAGTAGTTCAGGGGCGCCGTTTAAGGTTCGTATGAATGGCTCCTGATAATATTTTTCTTGTATATATTTTAATTCAATTCCAAGGTCAACGTTGAGCTTATGGGCTAAGCCCTTGAATATCCCTTCCCAGTCAAAGGATTCAGGCAGGCTTGAACACAGAAGCCTCCGATGCTCGGTCCAAATAAGGTCATACAGCTTGGCCTCATCTAGGCCGCTCTTCCTCAGCCCAGAAATATATTCAGGAAAAATTCCATCCGCGTAAACGTTATCGATTATCGTGCCGTCAAGGTCCACGAAGAACATAGGTTCACCCTGCACGTTTAGCTTAACTTCACTGTTGATGCTTATCAACCCGGAATGGACATCCAAGAGCATATGGGACAGTGATCGCATGGGGGTGTTTATTGAAATCCCGCTAGTGGAAACATTGAACCCAGCTATTTCCTTTTTGTTAATTATCTCTGAAATTATCCTTCTGAAAGTAGGTATAAGCTCGGGCCCAATGCGCATCAACTCCTGACCATGGTCCATCCTAGGGCAAGCCTATTTGAATCTCTTATTTATATCTGACCGTTTGCAAATTACCCTTTTCCAAATGACTTATTCCTTTAACATAACTTGCTTATCTCCAATCTGATTCATCCAACATGTTTAATAAATTTCCAATAATAAGCCTATATTTATCATCGGAGTTAATTTCAGGCCAGTACGCTCATCCCTTTATTTTGCTGTATCCTAGAACTCACTTTTGGCGGGGAAAGAGGCAACTCCCTAAATCTCATTCCTATCGCATCATGCACCGCGTTGTTTATGCTCGAGGCAACCGGCACAATGGGTATCTCCCCCACCCCTTTTGCTCCGTAAGGCCCATATTTTTCAACTGCATCAACAAACCTGACATCAATGGAAGGAATATCGGTAGTTGACGGGACAATATATGTCGTGTAATTTGTGTTGAGCGGTTTTCCATCGACATCATAGGTAAGTTCTTCCGTTATAGCATAACCCAAACCCTGAATAAGGCCGCTCTCACATTGGGACGTCGCCAAAAGGGGATTGATCACCTTCCCTATATCTGCATAGAAATCAAATGCCTTTGCCTTAACTAGTCCAGTAAGTTCATTGACCTCAACCAGAGATATGAGGACTCCATAGGCGTTGCTGAACCGAGGTGCTTCTATCATTCCTTCTATGGGCTTCGCCACTCGCGGCATTTCAAACGACCCGATAAACTTCGTGCCCTTTCCCTCCTTGGCCATAAAAGACGCTACATCAAATATGCTAACCTCACTCCCTTCTTTAAAAGTGAACTTACCATCCGCATAGGAAATCTCCGTCGGTTCCACCTCCATCATGCGCGCTGCCTCCGGCTTCATGACCTCAATTAACTGGTCGCATGCGTTGATTAGGGCATTACCGCCAGTGAACGTACTCCTTGATGCGTCCGATGAGCCCGTATCCGGGCACTCCGCCGTATCGGCGTTTACTGTTCTTAGATTTTCAAATGGAATGCCTAGTTTTTGGGCTACAATTTGCAGATGGCCTGTATTTATCCCCTGACCATAATCGGCGTTGGAGAAGAAGGCCTTTACCAGTCCGCTGGGAATAACCTCAACCGCAGCATATGATACATCCTTTACTGGCCCATATCCTACCCCCTTAACTCCAAATGAAACCCCTATACCTACTTTAATCCACGGCAGACTACCTTTTTTCGAAATCTTCCACAGGCGAGACCCTTTTGCTTCAGTAAGGGCGACGTGAGCGCCCATGGTATCCCTTTCAGGATTTCCGAAGGAATTAATTTCACCCTCTTGAAGCAGGTTAAGAAGCCTGAAATCAATGGGGTCCATCTTTAGCTCGTATGCCAGTTCGTCCACCATGTTTTCAATAGCGAAGTTCCCCTGTGGGGCTCCAAATCCCCTAAATGCTGATGAAAGTCCATTGTTAGTGTACACGAGGGTTCCTTCAACGGAGATGTTCGGGATCCTGTACTTCCCGTTTATCACCTCCATTGCTGTATCCAGCACACTGGGGCCAAAGCTAACGTACGCGCCAGTGTCCAATAGTATATGCGCCTTATTCGCCATAAACCGTCCATCCTTGCTCACTCCGGTCTTAAGATGAATCAGCGACGCATGCCTGTGATATCCTCCGGCACCAGATTCCTCCCTGGTCAGTACCAACTTTACAGGCTTCCTGGTTTTTATTACCAGTAAAGTTAGCAGGATTTGAATCGTAACGTCATCCTTACCGCCGAATGCCCCTCCCTCAGGATAATTTACTATCCTCAGCTTATCTGGTGGTATTCCTAGGGCTCGAGTTATCTGACCTTTATAACTATGGGCTCCTTGACCCGACACAAAGATGTTTATCACTCCCTTTTCATCTAGGTACCCCAGTCCTGCCTCAGTCTCAAGAAACATGTGCTTCTGCATGTGCGTTCTGTAATCCCTATCAAGCACCAGATAGGAATCCTTAAAGCCTCGTGCAAGGTCTCCACGCTCGACCTTCATTGACCTGGCGATGTTGCCGTTATTATGTATCAATGGTGCATCGCTCTTTAGCGCTTCATCTATGTTCCTTACCACCTGCAGAGGCTCATAGTCGACCTTTATGCCGTTCTTGGCCGCCTCGGCCTGCTCTAGCGTATCCCCAGCTATAAGGGCCAGTGGTTCTCCGTAAAACCTTACCTTATCGTATGCCAGCACTGGGGCGTCAGGCACTATAACGCCGTAGGCGTTCATCCCTTTAATATCGCGGCTTGTGAGTACAGCCCTAACCCCCGGCATGGATATAGCTTTTGTTACGTCCATTGATCTTATACGAGCGTGAGAAACTGTACTCCTAAAGACCACCCCGTATAACATGCCATCCATTTTCATATCTGTGAAGTACTTGAGAGAACCGTCAACCTTTTGGCGTATATCCACCCTTTGAGATGACGAACCAATGGTTGAAAATATTAACTGCCCTTCACTCATGGGCTACTATTATGTGTGCCCATATTAAAGTTTATAGAAAAATGTAACAGTTTCGCCATTTAGCTGAAAACCCGCAATCTTCAAGATACAAATACCCCAAGAAAGCCAGTATCAAAGCGAGTTTAACAATGAATCATGCGCATTCAAACGAAAGAATATAGTTTTAATATATCCAATTGAACTTGGCTCCTGGCGCGTTATTCAAGATACCGAGGGCCCATTGGCTTTCCACTCCTAAATTCATTATATAGCAATTTGATATTATAAGTTTATATGTATAATTCTCATAATATTAGTATCAATATATTCAACGCCTTCCATGGGCAAATAATAATACTTATAAAGCACTTGATATTAATTTCTCGACGAGAATAACTTGGCAACTGATCAAAAAGCCAATGAAGTTGAAAGACTTAGAGACACAAAATTTTACCCGGGCAAAGGTTACCTTGAGCTTGAAAAGACCTTCCCTCAGGAAAAGTACCTCTGGAACGAGGATTTCCATCCAACTGCTGTTAAGAATAGGAACTGGGGATCGTGGACCTTCTTTGCTATATGGTTCGGTATGGCTATGGAGGTCGAATCATGGGCACTCGTTTCAATAGGTTATTCCTTTGGCCTGAATTGGTTCTGGGGATTGATGGCTGTGCTCGTGGGAAACCTGATAGTGCTTGTACCAATCCTGATTATCAGTCACGGCGGAGCCAGATATGGTATACCGGAAACACCCTTGACACGTAGCAGATGGGGAATTTACGGCAACTGGGTTCCTTCAATCCTTCGAGGAGTAATAGGAGCTGGTTGGTGGGGTATCGACACGTGGATTATATCAGAGGCGGTTGGAGGCATGTATGTAATAGCAACTGGCCAGATATCTAGGTTACTAGCCTTGGCGTTAGCAAGCCCTGCAAACCTGCCCTTCCTTGTAGCTACAATAAATCCACTTCTATTCTGGACGGTCTTCATCGTCACGATATTGATAAGGCTGGGCATATTGTACGTTTCTCCACCCAAGACCGGACAGAAGGTGCTCAAAATGATAAGCTGGACGGTCCCATTCATAGCATTTGCGGGCTTCGGGATATTGTTCTTCAGCGTAATGGGAATGGCCAGCTGGCATTGGACGCCTATACTGAATATACCAACCAGTGTGTCAGGAGCAGCTTTCTGGTACGCCCTTATAGGGTTGATCAACGCGAACGTCGCCTTCTGGGCTACGATGGCGCTGAGCATGCCAGACTACAGTAGATACGCGAAAAGTCAATATGCGCAGACCATGGGCCAGCTGCCTATGCCCCTGCTTATGACAGCTATAGGCGCATTTGCCCTGGTTACTACTGGAGCGTCATATGTCATATTCAAGTCTCCAATATGGGACCCGATAGTGCTTTCAGTGTTAGTAATTAAGAGCGCACCTCTTGCATATACCGCATTGCTGCTGCTACTTCTGGGCGTGATTGTGGTCAACATCTATGCAGATACGGTGGGACCTGGGTATGACTTCAGCAACCTGTATCCCAAGAAACTCAGCTGGTTCATGGGTGTATTAATAGTCGTGGTTATCGCCGCGCTCCTGCAGTCCTGGACATATTACTTCAATGCTTTCAGCTATGTGGAAGGATGGCTCCTGACGTATGGTGCACTGCTGGGAGGGGTCGAAGGGGTGATAATCTTTGACTACGCTATAATAAGGAGATTCAAGTTCGAGCTCTTGGACTGCTTCTATAGCAAGGGAAGGTTCAGGTACTTAAAAGGCGTCAATCCGGCCGCGGTCATCGCTTTCGCTATAAGCATGATATTGCTTTTCCCACCCAGTTCATATTTACCGATATCAATAAGTTCGCTATATCCGGGACAGTCATGGGTATTCCAGAATTCTTGGATATCCGCTATATTAATAGCCGGTGTAATCTACCTGATCCTAATGAAGGCATGGGTTATACCAAAATATCAGCCAGAGCTTAAAGGAGGACTGCTCAAAGGATACATCGCTGATGATACAAAGGAGCTATTCGAATCAGGACGGGTCGATTCCTCAAGCGCCGTTTCACAACAAGAAGCCGGTAAGGGATCCTAGGATTCTTTATCGACATCTAATTTTTTCTTTTTATTTATTTATTAATTAATTCCATTCTAGGAAAATTTCTATGATGAGTTGCTGATCCATAAGTGGTGTTCGGCAGGTATTAAAATAAAATTAAAGGTTAGTATTTACCATATTTGGTAGTCCACTTGAGCTTCCTAGGGTCCTTCTTGTACACTAAATGGTATTTTCTGCACCGATTCGAACAGAAATTCAATATAGTACCATCGTTCTTGATATAAGTAATACCGGTCCCAGGCTTTATTTCCATTCCACAAAAACTACAGATCTTATTTTGGGCCATGACGTTCACTTGATCTTCTTTGCTTCCCTTTCGGTCTCCCGAAGCATGAGCACCTCACCCATTTTTACGGGTCCCTTTACATTCCTTGTAAGAACCCTTCCCTTCTCATCTCCTTCAAGGATCTTTACTCTAACCTGCGTTATTTCACCCGCTACACCAGTTCTACCTATGACTTGAACTACTTCCACTGGGATTAATTGGTCAGTCTCCTTCTTTGAGCTCATCGGGTTTATACACCAATGATCTTACTTAATGAAGATGTAATCTGATCAATCACAGCTTTTGCCGGTCCTACATCAACTATGCTGGCCGCAGCCGACGGCACATCGAGCCCTATAGCCTTTCCAAGATCCAACTTGGATTTAACAAATAGGTATGGTACCTTCCGCTCGCCACATATTATGGGAAGGTGAGCAACTATTTCCGCTGGGTCCACATCCTCTGCTATGACGACGAGTTTTGCTTCTCCTCTTTCTATGGTCTTGGTAGTTTCATTTACTCCCTTCCTTATCTTTCCGCCGTCTTTTGCCTGCCTTAATGCTTCTAGTGCAGCATCCGCCAGCTCAGCTGGTGTATCGAACTTGATGTAATATGGCTTATTTTGGGGGTTCATCTTGTTCTCGCCCATGGCCCACCTACAGGAATTCTAATATTAAAGCTTTTAAGGTGGTTATCAGGTGTTTTCACTTTGACCCTTCCAAAATACTCTTTCGAGCTTTACTGTATGGCTCCGGATTAGCGCCCTTGTAGCTATTAGTGCCGGAAAAATGGAAAGCGCATTCTGTATGATGTTAAATATACCTGTAAAAAAGAGGTAGTAAAGCAACACCGATACACCGAATATCGGGGCTATATAAGATAGAAAACCTGGCATAAAGAAGGCCACTAGGATGTAGTTAGCCAACACCGCTGTCAGGACCCTGATTGCGCTGGAGACAGCGAATATTATGTACGGGGAGTATGCGCTCATCCTTCTTGTAACGCGAATAGCCAGTTCGATCCCAGATATCGCGGAGGCTAAGGCTATTAATTTAAACAAGGGACCTATTGGAACAAATCCCCCAATGAAGTTGAGTTCGAGCCATAGGATTACCGCCCCCACCATCGCCTCCTTTCCTCCCCTATATATGGCCAGCAGCATGATAGGTATCTCGCCAAGGTCAAGGGCATCAAAGCTGAGGGGGAAGAAGGGCAGGTGCAGGGGCATAAATTCTAGAGCCAAGGAAAGCGCCACGCTAACCGCGATTAAGCCCAACCCCCTTGTATTCATGAACGGCGGGAAAAGTCTGGAATATTTATATATTGCTTGTTGCTACTATAATATTTGTAGGTGCATAATAGATGAAGGTTCCCGAGCTTAAATACTTTGATATCCTGTTCAACCTGCTACTTCTAAGGGCAAATGAAGTATTTGTACATGTTACAACGGTAGAGCTATCCAAGAAGATGGATAAGTCCCAACAATCAATAAGCCAACTCCTGATTTCCCTTGAGAGGGATGGCCTGATAGAAAAGAATTATGAAAAAAGGGGCCTGTCAATCAAGCTATCTCAAAGGGGAACGGATATCCTTATGACAGTGTACCTCCTCATGAGGGACGCGATGGAAAAATCACCAAATATCCTTACTTTTAAAGGCACGCTGTTCAGCGGGTTAGCCGAGGGGGCTTACTATATGAGCCTTCCGGGGTATCAAGAGCAGTTTAAAAAGAAGCTTGGATTTGTGCCCTTTGCAGGAACCCTTAACTTGAGGCTCGACGCGCAGAACGATATCGGAAGAAAGCAACTGGATAATTCTCCGTCGATAAAGATTGAAGGTTTTAAGGACGGGCTAAGGGCTTACGGAGGCCTGACGTGTTACAATGCTATGATTGAAAACATCAGGGGGGCTGTGGTAAGAATTGAAAGGACACACTACGACCCCAACATAATCGAAATAATTGCGCCGGTAAACCTTAGGAAGGCGCTTAAGCTCAAGGATGGAGATGAATTAGCGTTTAAGGTGTTCTTATAGAACGTGAAAAAAGGCTAACTAACGTTCACTGATCCACCTTTTATAAGCGTCTTCTTCAAGAAGGGTTGCCAACTGATCGGTCAGGTCCCCCCTCGTTCATAACTGAATATAATTTAAAACCAAGCTAAGATCAGTACGACAGCGCCTTCAGAACCCCTAGCATGGTTCCATCTATGAACTTCTTACTGGAAACGGCGTCCTCAAGTTTGACAGATTTTATCTCCGTGCCATGGATTGCGACCATCATCCCAAACTTGCCCTCCTTGATGAGATCAACGGCGGCCAAACCGAACCTTGTAGCTAGGTATCTGTCAAAGGCGGTGGGCGTTCCACCCCTTATCGTATGTCCAAGGGTAACTGCCCTTGTTTCATACCCGCTCTCTCTGGTTATTTCGTTCGCGAGAAACTGGCCTATGCCACCCAGCTCGGGATGCTCAAAGGCATCAATGCGCCCTTCCTTCGAGAACGATTTACCCGAGTCCTTTATACGCGCGCCCTCAGCAACTACGATCAAAGTTGATAGCAGGCCTCTATTATGTCGAGCCTTGACTGACGATATTACATCAGAAACACTGAATGGCTCTTCAGGGACCAGAACGATATGAGCGCCTGCAGCTATGCCCGCATGCGCGGCTATCCAACCCGCTTCCCTTCCCATTACCTCAGCTACCATCACCCTATCGTGAGACTCCCCTGTGGTCTTCAGGTTGTCCAGGGCATGCATAGCTTCGTTCACAGCTGAATCAAAGCCAAATGTAATATCTGTGGCTGACAGGTCGTTATCTATGGTTTTTGGGGCACCCACAACCTTCAATCCCATCTTGTATAGGGCGGAAGCTACTCCCAACGTGTCATCACCGCCTATGGCAAGCAGGGCATACAGCCCAGCCCGGTTAAAGTTTCTGACCACCGTTTCGGCGCCATCCTTTAACTTAATGGGATTAGTCCTGGAGGTCTTCAGGATAGTCCCGCCCACTCCGATCTTTTCTGATACAGATTTATATGATAGATCCACCATGTCATTATCAAGGAGCCCACGCCAGCCGTACCTTATACCTACGGCCTCCCAGCCGTACTCCTCGATCCTCTTGACGGCGGCCCTTATCAGAGAATTCAACCCGGCGCAGTCTCCACCCCCCGTTAATAATCCAACCTTCATACGAAATCACTTTAGCTGCTCTAGCACATCGGCAAGTCCACGTCTTTCTATGATTAAAGATCTCAACGCCTTGGCCATTTTGAGAGGCTCACTGTGCTGCCAGACGTTCCTTCCGACAGCTATACCTGCACCTCCGGCCTGCAGGACTCCCTCCACCTGCCTTAAAAATGCTTCATCGGTTGGAGCCTTTGGCCCACCCGACATGAAAACCTTTGCCTTTCCCGCCGCCCTGACTGCCCACGAAAAGGTCTCCGGGCTTCCAGTGTACTTGATCTTTACGGCATCCGCACCAAGCTCAAGGCCTATCCTGGCGGCGTAGGCAATGACTTCCTTAGTTCTATCGTCCTTTACGGCTTCTCCTCTAGGGTATATCCAGGCAACAACTGCCAGGTCGTATTTCCTCGCCTCCTCCTGTATGCGCCCGAACGTTCGTAACATGAGGCTTTCGTAGGCGCTACCTGGGTATATTGTATATCCTACAGCCTTCGCTTTTAAGCTCAGCGCATATTCGACGGAACAATTCTGGCGAGAAATTGGGTCTCCCTTT
Organism: archaeon; assembly: GCA_021798095.1. GTDB lineage: Archaea > Thermoproteota > Nitrososphaeria > Conexivisphaerales > UBA164 > JAJZYL01. Next base: position 13,283 of record JAJZYL010000009.1, read on the forward strand.
ACCATTTCGGTCTTGCCGTTTAGCTTTAGTATAAGCGGGATCCTGCCGTTATAATACTTCTCAGCTATTCCTTTCTGCAACGCTATACCATTGAATTGGCCGCCTTCTGCTATATCCATAATGTACTGAGGATCAGCGCTCCTATCATTGAAGTCGGTAGGGCCATGCTCGATGCCGTGATCATATGCTATTATCATTGACCTTCCACGTTCCATGAACCTTTCAAAGGACATAAAAAAACATACACCTAAGGATTTTATAAGCTTTTAGGATGGAATGCTATCATATTCAAGGTATCAAGACGGATCGCGGTCATCTACCGTAGCATACATCATTGTGTATGGCGGTTAACTTCCGATATATCTTGGCTATTTGAGAAACGGTTAAATTATATGCATATCTTTCATTTAACGGATGCATATATTTGACTGAAACTAATATAGCCATAGTAGATATGGATTACTTCTTTGCACAGTGTGAGGAGATCAGAAAACCAGAGCTTAAGGACAAGCCCCTTGCGGTTTGCATGTTTTCTGGGCGAACTCGTGAATCTGGTGCTGTGGCGTCTGCAAACTACTACGCCCGGCGCTCTGGAGTCAAAGCCGGAATGTCCATTTATCATGTAAAGGAGATCTGCCCAGATTGTACTTTTATCAAGGCCAATATGGAGTACTACGTATCGGTTAGCAATAAAATAATGCATGCCTTAAGGAGTAAATTCAGCGCGATAGAAGAAGCCAGCATAGATGAGGCGTATATAGATATCACTTCGCTAGGTGAACCTAAGAATGTAGGCAAGGAGATCAAACAATTAATACAAGAAACGTCTAGGTTAACGTGTACCGTGGGCATCGGTCCCAACAAGCTGGTAGCAAAAATTGCATCGGATATAGCCAAGCCGGACGGCCTTCTCATAGTAGCCACCGACCAAATCGATGATTTCCTTAATCCGCTTCCAGTAGAGAGGATACCGTACATAGGCTTAAAAACAAAGGAGATCCTGAACGAAGCAGAAATTACTACAGTGAAAGAGGCAAGATCACTTACCCTTGAAAGGCTCAGGACGCTCTTTGGAAGGAAGCATGGCGAATTTATGTACAACGCGTTCAGAGGGGTGGACCTCAGAACCGTATCAGAAAGGCCTCCTCATAAACAGATAGGCAGGATACGCTCACTACGTGAAGGAGGCGAACTATACGCTGAATTGGATGACAAGGTGAAGAGAATAGCTACAGATATAATGAAAAGGATATCAACGTCCAGGGGGGCTTTTCAGAGCATTACAGCGCTAGTCATATTCGAGGACTTCTCATATAAGACAAAGGCCAGGACGCTCCCCCTACCAGCATCCAGCGCAGACCTGCTTTTTAAGGAGGGCTTATCTATGATTAAGGAAATAGTGACAGAAAATAAAAAAAAGGAGGTAAGAAGGGTGGGCCTGAGCGTTGGAAGGTTCAAGATGATCAAAGAGGCCCAGATGGATCAATTCTTATGATGAAAGATCGGAGATAACTTTATAGGAGGTTCAGACTACTTTGAATCATGATGAAAATTAGCTTCGGCCTGGGAGTGGCGATATCAGTGCTGGTGCCGTTATCGCTAACGCTGTTCAATATACTGTCCCCAACGGAAGGCGTTTCCGTGTTCCTCCTGCTCTTTGGAATATGGGGGGTCATATTCGGAATGACCATGGCAGGCCGGTCTAGCAGGTTATATTATGCCGGATGGGGGCTTGTCCTTATGGCGTTTTCAAGCTTTATAGTTCTGCCGGTTACATATGTGCTTGGATTAGTAGCCGTTGTAATACTGGTCGTTGTAATTACATATATTGCTTCAAGTGGAAGTAGAGGAAAGGCGGAGCCAGTGCCGCAGCATTGAATGTTTGTACCAGCCATTAGAAGCCACAGCCCATGGCCATATCGAAGGATATATAGCTCATCAGCTGGGAATCATGATATGGCGCATGGTTACATAATAGGCATCACCGGCTGTCCAGCTACCGGTAAGAAGACCGTAGGGACGCTTCTGGCTTCACTGCTCGGATACAGGTTCGTCGACTCTGGGCAGTTCATGCTAGAGAGGGGGGCGGCCGTTCGCAGGGATGGCGACATCGAGTTCAAAGGGAATTACAGGGCAGAAATGAAGTCACTCACTAAAAACACCATAGTAGCTGGCCTATTCATACCAGAACTGGTAGGAAGGTCCAAGCTGGATTACCTGGTAGTGCTACGCTGCGCCCCTCCTGTACTCTACTGCAGGTACGTTCAGCGAAATTATGACCTTAGGAAGGTCCGGGACAACCTCACATCTGAGTATCTTGACTATTGCCTCAAGTCAGGGTTGAAATTGATGGATAGATCCCGAATAGCCCAATTAGATACTACTTTTTCTAGGCCTGAGGAAATAGCAAGAAATATCATGGATGCGCTAATCACAGGAGATATGCCATTTGTGAACGTTGACTGGCTGTCACAAGTGAAGGGCCCTCAAGACCTCCTGATGATGACCTGACGGCCGCGCTTATTCAGCCTAAAGCTCCATCATGTCTCGCTTTCAAACCCATCCTATCAAGGAGGTCGACAGACTTTCTTCTAACTAGATCCATGACTTCTTCTTCATTAACTTTAACCGGTTTTCTATCCTTTAACACCACCTTTCCATCAACTATGACGGTATCTACATCCTCTCCCTCTACCGCATAGACTATGGCGGCCAGTATATTATCCCTGTTCCCACCGAAGATTGGCGTAAGATGAGGCTTCTTTAAGCCTATCAGAACCATATCGGCCTTAAAGCCTTCAGCTATTATACCGGTGTTAGCGGCCATCCCCAGTGCATGGTTCCCGTTAAGGGTAGCCATTCTGAAGACCTCTTCAGCCCTAAGCACACCTGCATCATTGGTCAGAAGCCTTTGTAATATAGAAGCCGTTTTCATTTCTTGGAAGAGGTCCATTCTGTTATTTTCCTTGACCCCATCCGAACCCAGTCCTATGTTGATCCCTGCCTGGATCATCCT
>JAJZYL010000163.1 GCA_021798095.1 archaeon
TGCCCCCGCTCATTTCCTTTGGATATATATTTTCCACGCCCCCCAGGCCCACCTCATTGAGGACGCCTCTCGCAATCCTGGTCATGGTGGCATCATCCATCCCTTTGGACCTCAGCGATAGCTTAACGTTGTCGAGGGCGGTCATCCATGGAAAGGTGGCTATCGATTGGTGTATCAATGAAATCTTCGATGTAGGCTTCTTGATCTCAGTCCCCTCTAGGTATACATGACCCTCGGAAGGGACGACAAAATACCCCAGAACTCGTAGGAGAGTTGATTTCCCCACCCCTGAGGGACCCACTATAGCTACCAATTCGTTTTTGTTCACCGATAAGCTGATATCGCTGAATATTGTCCTTATCTTTTCGTAAATTATTGATAGGCCCTGTCCCTCTAATACGGCCCCAATTAAGAAATCACCTATCGGGCTATTTCAACATTCCCTTATAGCCTTTTCCGTAGATGAAAAGGTATAATTATAGAACTGACCATCGCCTATATTTTATAACGGTTGAACTCCAATTTACATGGAACTAATTATATCCCTGTATACTCCAGCATCTTCTTCGCTGAAGAGAACGAAGACCACAGATTCCGGACGGCCTTCCCTCTCGACGAACTCCTTAACCGTTTGCAAGGCGATCCGCGCCGCATCTTTAATGGGATATCCAAAGGCGCCGGTGCTGATAGATGGGAAGGCCACGCTCCTCAGCCCCTCCTTTATTGCAACCTTTAGCGAATTTCTATAGCAACTTGCAAGCACGCTGGCCTCACCGCTGTTTCCACCCCTCCAGATCGGTCCTACTGTATGGATCACACGCTTGGCCTTCAGGTTTCCTCCCGAAGTTATTACGGCTTCACCGCTTGGGAGGCCGAGGGGCCAGTCGCGTTGCCGGATCAACTTGCATTCTTCGAGCAGCTTGGGTCCACCCCTTCTGTGTACTGCGCCATCGACTCCGCCGCCTCCTAGGAGAGTTGAATTTGCAGCGTTCACCAAAGCATCCACATCCTGATCTGTTATATCACCCTTAACTAGATGAACAGCGGTCCTACCCCAGATCAGTCTCACGTTCAACAAAACATAGGGGACAATTTAAAGCTACCTAGTTAGGTTAGCAGCCATCGCCTAAACACCGAGGCCCTTTGAATGAATTTTAGAACGTCCAATCAGCGGTGTCACGCCAATACCTGCACAATACTTTTTAGCAGGCGCCACATGAACCAGGATTATGCAGAAATCTGACCTTGCATATAATTTGCCCGATGGCAGGATCAAATGCCTAGCGTGCGCCAGAGGCTGTATCCTGTCTGAAGGACAGGTTGGTTTCTGCGGAGTCAGAAAGGTGATAGGAGGACGGCTACAATTGTTGGTCTATGGAATAGTTGATGCCGTGCATATGGATCCCATAGAAAAAAAGCCGGTGATGCATTACAGGCCCGGATCCAGGATATTTAGCATAGGTACTACCGGCTGTTCGTGGATGTGTATGTATTGCCAAAACTTTGACCTCAGCCAGAGGAGGAAGGTTGAGGGCCAGAGCATAACCCCTCAAGAAGTGGTTAAAGCAGCCATGGAATACAACGCCGATGGGATCGCATTTACATATAACGAGCCAACCATTTTCATGGAGTTTGCAAGGGACGTCGGAATCGAAGCCAAGAAGAAGGGGCTGTTCAATGTTTTTGTAAGCAATGGATACGCTACGCCTGAATCGGTTAAAATGATGGGCGATTTCCTGGATTCGATAACTGTGGATTTCAAGGGCAACGGGGAGAGGAACTTCCTAAGGAAGTATGCAGGTGTTCCAGATCCCAAGCCCATCTTTAACACCCTTGAACAGATAAGGGACTTGGGAACGGTACATATAGAGATTACAGATCTGGTTGTGCCTGAGGTAGGCGATAACGTTGATAGCGCCAGAGCACTGGTAAGGTGGATTTACCGCGAGCTAGGCAGGGATACGCCGGTCCACTTCCTGAGGTTCCATCCAGATTATAAGATGAACTGGCTAAGGGCCACACCGATCAGCACCCTTGAGGAACACTGGAAGATAGCAAAGGAGGAGGGGCTCAACTATGTTTATGTAGGCAACGTTCATGGCCATAAATACGAAAATACTTATTGCCCGAAGTGCGGGACCGCCGTAATAGAAAGGAAGGGATTCGATATAGTATCATGGAACTTGGACGAATCAAATAGATGCCTGAACTGCGGAAATCAGATCCCTATAGTTGGAGGCCTTAACCGCGAGTCCCTCAAAATTTCCAGGTTCCATGAAGTTAACCTGTAGCCATAGACGCGTGCCCGTCCATTTATGAAAGATAAGGGCAACGGCTCCCACCTGGTTTTTAATGCCCCCAAGGTCGAACCTCAGTGAGGTGAAGCTGGCCTGCTGGCTAGCTCCTTCCGAAGAAGCTCTTGATCTTGGATCCGGTGCCTGGCCCATTCTGTTCCTTGTCCATCTTCTTCCTTTCCCTTTTGCAATCCTTCTGGAGCCCCTTGCTTAACTTTGGATTCAATTCAGCCAACCTCGCAACGGTCGAATCAAACCTCGTGTCATCTCTGGTAAGGCAATAAAGGCCTGCCAAGTTATAAATGGCCGGCACAAATTTGGCGTCCAGCGATATCGCCTTATTATAAGCCTCCTCGGCCTTTGCATAGTCCTTCTTCTTAGTGTAGAAAAGGCCTAGGTTATACCATCCCTGCTTGTATGAAGGATCCACTTCAAGAAGCTTGATGAAGTACGAGCTTGCGCT
>JAJZYL010000164.1 GCA_021798095.1 archaeon
AAAAAGCGGGTGTGCGGAACCTGGTACATGTCTGAAGAACTGATATCCGAAACCGCCACTTTCAGTGGGTCCAACGGAATGAACATAGAAGGCTATCTTGTAAGGCCAAAGGTCAATGAAAGAAGGCCGGCTGTCATAATCATACATGAAATCTGGGGGCTTGTCGACCACATAAAGGATGTGGCCGACAGGCTCGCGGCGCAGGGTTACGTTGCGCTGGCCCCCGACCTCTACTCCGAAAGCAGGGAGCTCAAATCGATCCTGACCGCCGACAACATACGAACGGCATGGTCCTTCATGCAAACGCTGCCCACAAACAGGAGGGCGGATACAGCCTTCGTTCAATCTGAACTTTCAAAGCAGCCCGCCGACAGGAGGGAGGCCCTGCAGAAGGTCATGTCGACCCTCTTTGGGGGCGGCCTGCCGAAGGACAGGCTAGTTAACCACCTTGTAAAGGCTGTTGACTATCTGAACTCAATGGAATACGTCAGGCAGGGCAGGGTAGGCAGCGTCGGCTTCTGCTTTGGAGGGGGGATGTCGATAAACTTGGCGTGCAGGGCGGACCTGGCAGCGTGCACGGTATTCTACGGGGAGAACCCCGATCCCATAGACCTGGTGAAGAGCATAAATTGCCCCGTGCTTGGGCTCTACGGAGGGGAGGATGACAGGATAAACGGCAACCTCGACAGGCTGGTTGCAGCGATGGTCAAATACAGGAAGACCGACCTTGAAATCAAGATATACCCCGGGGCTCCCCATGCGTTCTTCAACGACAGCAACAGGACCACCTACAGGGAGCCGGCCGCAAGGGATGCGTGGAAGAGGGTCATCGATTTCTACGGCAGGACCCTGATGAAATGATGAGGATGAGGATGATAAGCCCATCCGGCCGGTTATGAATAGATGGGGGCCGGATAACATCGATAACGCATTAGGGTGGGTTAAATGGTGAAATGAGTTGGGCGATATCGTTTATTCTATCTTTACATCTCATGGCCCGGATCTGCTGAGTAAGGGGAGGGACCTCTTCGATACCTTCATGAAGGAGGAGGGGGAGGCCGTGGACTCCCTGATACGAGCAGGGGAGACCCTGAACTCCAGGGAGCCAGATACGATAATAGTTATCTCACCTCACTGGAACTCCGTCTCTGGATTCAAGATCAACGGGCAGCCGAGGCTACAGTGCATCCAGGATTATTTTGGGTTCCCAGGCTATTTTTATGACTTCAGGTATGACGCTGTGGGCGACCCGGAGCTGGCCGAGCTGCTGGCCAGTGAGGCAAAGGCGCATTCCTTTAACGCCAGCGTAATAGACGATCACGGGCTTGACCACGGGCACTGGGTACCGCTCTACTATCTGTCACCCAAGGCCAAGATACCCGTAGTTCCCCTGTCCCTAGCCAGCGAATCATCGGCTGATCATATCATGTGGGGAAGGATCATAGGCGAAGCCATCAGGAAGAGCTCAAAGGACGTCGCGATAGTTGCCACAGGTGCGCTTCTCCACAGGCTGGACCTCATGGCTGATTTCGGCGAAAACCTACCATGGCCGGATGGCGAAAGGTTCCTCGAACTTTCCAGGCTGGCATTTACACGATGGAACATTGAAACATTAATGGAGGACAGATCGCTTTTCAGAAGCGTGGCGCCTGAGGGAAGGCTTGGCAGCCTCCTCATCCTGTACGGTGCGCTCGGTGGAATAGATGTTGACCCCAAGGTCTTGACTATCTACAGGGTGGCGACATATACGTCCAACAACATCATCGAAATTATGCCAAAAAAATAGTCAAGCCCGCTGACCATGATTTGTTCGTTCAAATGGCGCGTCCAACACATAACATCCTTCCTTCATACAAGCAGGGCTCCTGTACTAGACGGGAGGCTTGACATCGTGTTTCATACAAGTTTGCACTGGCTGATTCGCCACTTCATCCAGCTCGGCTCCCCGTTCAACCACCCACGGAGGTCAAATCCAGGGTGATCGGCCATGCTGGTGGTTCAAAATTGGCCAGCCTGGTACTTTTGAATGGTTACTACTGCTGATCATTTAACCCATTGCCGTGCTGAACAAAAATATCCCTATTGACCTTCCCTGTATTGAGCCACGACACCCACTGTTCCCCCCCTCCCAACCCTTGAAGCAAACAAGTGGGTCAGAAACGCATCAGGCGTTCGGCGTTTGTGTGCGCTATTTTCTCCCTATCGGCATGGCTGACGGGCAGGCGTTCCAGAAATTCTCTGGCCTCATTCATGGATGAATATGGATAATCCGTAGAAAACATGATCCTCTCAACTCCGACTTTAAGCAGAAGGTTCAGGAACGCAGGAGTGAAATTGAACCCGCTTATGGTATAGCTGAAATTTTCACACAGGTAGGAACTGATGGGGCGGCTCAGCTTCGTAAGCTCCATGGAAAACCTGCGGTCCATCCTGTCCATCATGAAGGGTATAGCTTCGCCCAGGTGGCCTATTATGATCTGTAGCCTGGGGTACCTGTCAAATGCCCCGCTCAGTATCAGGCGGATCACATGAACTGCTGTTTCGATGTGCCATCCCCAGCCGGACGTCGAAAGTGCAAAAATTACGTCCTGACTGAACTGCCCGGCATAGTATGCATCGACGACCGGCCTTGGAGGCACGGTTGGGTGAATGTATATTGGCACGCTCAGATCCTCAGCGCGCTCCAGGATCGGCAAGAAGAACTTATCATC
>JAJZYL010000165.1 GCA_021798095.1 archaeon
CCTGGAAAAGTACGGAATAGCGGCGTCGGCTTACAGACATCACATAGGCTATGAACACAGGTATGCGAGGCTCCTGAGAGCGGCCGGCGTCTCTGTTTCACTATCCATCCTTTCGAGGAGGTTCAAGGAAGTCTCCACAGAACGCCATGATTACGGGCATGATATAATCTACCTGCCGGTTGGGGGAACTAGGTACCTTAGAATGCTGGGGTCTATTGGCTCACTCGGTAAGATCGCTGGTGAATTTGATCTGGTGCATTCCACCAGCTACTACTCCAACCTGCACGATTCACTCACCCTTGCCTCGCTGCTCACCGGAACGCCTCTTGTGGCTCAATCTCAGGGCATCTATCCGGACATGCCGAAGTCGCTCTATATCAGGAAGCTGTTGACCCTGAGGAGGTCCAGATATCTTCTGACGCTCAACAGGACGGAGGCCCTGCTTCTGAGCTCAAGGTTCAGGATAGACGCAAGGAGGGTGGTTGTAATTCCAAATTTTATAGACCCACGTGAAAGGGGGATGCCGGGTAGGATGGAAGCGAGGGATGGGCTCGGTATATCTGAAGATGAATTCCTTCTCCTCGTTGTATCCAGGCTGGAAAGGGCCAAGGGTATCCATGTCCTGCTGAACGCAGCTTCGGCCATCGAGCATAGATCACGGCCCTATATCCTTATCCTTGGCGAGGGGCCCTATAGAGGCGAGCTTGAAAGCCTATCCGTATCGCTGGGCATAACCGATAGGGTGAAGTTCATCGGGTACGTCGATAACAGGTATATCGACCCATATTATGCGGCGGCAGACGCATTTGTACTCCCATCCCTGGAGGAGAGCTTTGGGATAGTAATGCTGGAAGCCATGTTTCACGGTGTGCCGGTCATCGCCTCCGACTCCTGGGGCCCGAGGGATATCATAAGGGATGGATTAAACGGGCTGCTTTTTGAGCGGGGTGATTCGGAGGGGCTGGCCAGGGCCCTCATGAAGCTCATTTCCGACCGCAACTTTGCATCGGAGATCGGCGAAAGGGGCAGGAAGGACTGCATGGATAAATACACGCCAGAAGCCGTAATTCCTAGGATCATTGAGGTGTACTCAAAGGCCATAGGTGATTAAAATGGGCACCACTATCGCCTACCTGACGCTGGCTGATAACCTGTCGGGCGGCAACCTCAGAGCGCTGCAGATTGCCAAGTGGCTGCGCAATAAGGATGATATCGTATTTGCTATTCCAGCCGACAAGCTGAAGGTGCTCAGGGGCGCCGTGGAAGTAAATTTTCCGGAGCTCCTCCCCGTCCTTGATAGCTTTTATCCCTTGCCTGTTAGCTCCTATGCCCTTTCAGGGGCTCTCGGCCATTACAGGTTCGCCTCTAAGCTTGTCGAGTCCGCAGGGCAGGCCCTAAAGCCTGAAATGCTATATTTCGCCCATGAGAACCTCTTTGTCTTGTCCGCTCTCAGGCTCAGCGGCGTAAAATGGACGGCACTTCTTCAGCAGGTTCCCGCCATATACAACCTTTTGACGGATTACAGCGGCCCATCCAGCCTGCGTGAGAACTATAGGCTCATAATGGATGCCGATCTGTCCACAATTGGAGCATGGAAGGCATACGCAAAGATCCAGCTGCTCAGATGGGTCTTGAAGGGTAGAAAGATCCTCGGCATTTCCCGCTCGATAGTTGAAGACCTCGGAAAGCTCGGCGTAAAAGCCGATGTGAGGGTCCCTTATCCCCAAAACGCAGCTGAAGATTGCAGGTTTGTAGGGAGGAGGGAAAGGGACCTAGACCTGCTCTACAGTACGAGGGCCGTAACGGAGAAGGGCATATTCGACTTTCTGAAGATGGCCCAAGCAGTAAGAATCAAGGCCCCTGAGGTCAGGATGGCCGCGAGCGGTGCTACAAGGCCAGGGGAGAAATCGATTATAGAAAGGCTGTCAAAGGAGGCAGGCGTGGAGGCCCATTTCGACGTTCCAAGGGAGGAGTTGATGGAATTACGGTCCCGGGCTAGGCTCATGGTCTATCCGAGCAGGTTCGATATGTTTTCATTGGCGGTCATGGAAACGCTCAAATGCGGAACCCCAGTTTTAGCGTATAATATTCCGGCGATAAAATATAACTATCCGGAAGAGGCGGTTCATATGGTGCCATTCAGGGATATCGCTTCCTTGGCGAATGAGTCACTTCGCCTGTTGGACTCGGATGATGAGCTGCAGAGGATGAGCCAGGCCGGGCTCAGGTATTCTGAAGGATTCACCTGGGAAGCGGTTGCAGGGGCCGAATATAAACAGTTAAAATGCATTCTTGAAGGCGATTAGAATATATCAAATATCGATTGTCCTCTTGGGAACGTCAAATGGACTTTTTGGCATAGTGCCTTATCTAAACTTATGATGGCTATTTTACTAGTGCCTGCAGCTATCTAAGCTTGGTCGCCCTCCGCGGGAGTTCGTTGAGGTGACCTCTAAAATTAGATGACGCTCTATAACCAGTGATGCGCTACATCACCGACGAACTGTGCCCGGATAACGCTGACCATGCGCGATGACCCATATTATAGCTAGCGTTTTGACATAAAAATGTGGCATCCCAGCTGTACATGGATGATTGGAGATGGCGATAGCCATCTCCACCCAAGTTCAGCTCCAAATTCATCCACAATCAGGGCCAGAAGTTGAGAACTTCTTTGAA
>JAJZYL010000166.1 GCA_021798095.1 archaeon
AAGGGTGTCAGGCAGAAATACCCGCCCACCACCGGCTCCTTCACGAGCCCTTGCTCACGTGCTGAGAACTGCAGTACCTTTCCAAGTGGCCTGGGTGATCCGTAGCCCGATCGTCCGGACCAGACTGGAAGCGGACGTTGGATTGGCCTAGGATTTTGCGAGTGAGCTGGCGGACGCAAGTATTGAGAGACTAGGCTAACAGTCAGCGACTGTGAACGGCTGGACGCAGTTACAAGTTAAGACCCATACTTCTGTATGGTCAGTGATGTCATTTTTTTGCTGCATTTAATGGGAAAATGAAAAAGCGACGCTAAATGCGAGATAAGTTTGACATAGGTATCGCTACACCTGCCAAATCCTAGGCGCGAACAATGAAGGACTATTTAATGATATTTGACATTAATGAAAAAAATTACTGGGCTGTAAGAGCAGATGGAGCAACTCTCCACAAATTATTTATTAGTGAGTCATTTGTAGCAATTAAGCACTTTGATAAATTTGATAAGGTTGGCCCTTTAAAAGATTATAAAGGACCTATTGACCGCTTCATATCAGGCATCGATGACAATTCTAAAGAACATGCAATAAGAGCCAGGGTAACCCAGGTGGATACCTTCATAAACAAAATAAATATCGGAGATATTGCTATAACAGTGGGTGAAAAAATGGTTTCTTTCGGCGTGTTTGACGGGCCGGCATTTTTTTCTAAAGATCCTATATATTACGATCATGAATCCACCAAAAAAAAGGCAGTAGAAGGGTTTTTCTTGCGGCGTAAAGTAAATTGGGGGCCAACAGTTGATCGTTACACGTTGAGTAAGGACCTAATCAAAACTCTTTTTGCTCACCAAACTGTTTTTTCACTAAATAGTCATTGGAGAGATATATGCCAAAGGTTATTTCCCATATTTAAGCATAAACATAAAATATTTTGTTCGTTGGCGATTCGATCAACATCTCAAATAAATGCTAAAGATATATCTCCGTTTCTCAACTATCTTACGGATATAGAGGAGATTTGTAAAGGTTCGCAAATAAAAATTAAGGCAGACTTTAATTCTCCTGGATTTCTGTTCATAGAACATGTTGTTGGCGGCGGAGGAGACTTTGGTTTAGTTTATTTTGCCTATTCATTATTTTTTGGTAATAAAATTATTGGAATAGATGGAGTTATTCCCAAAAAAAGCAGAGAGGAATTTTTTAGCGTTATCATGAAAAAATATATGTTGAGGGATCTGGAACATCATGGTAGAAAATTAGGGATAAGAGAACCGGTTAGCTCTGATAATCTGGATGCATTTAAAGACTTTAAGATTAGTAATGATGAGTTTGGCGAACAAGAATGACTTGGGTTTAAAGCGCGCAAACTTGTGAGGTAGTTATCTCTTCACTTGGTCAACAGAATTCAGTGGCATTATGCAAGCGTTATACCTATAGTGCCATCCATCTCATTGCGATTACCTGCATCGGAATGCTGTTTTATCGCAGGTCTATTTAATAAGCATTCCCAGAATGAATGCTGAGCCCCAGGTAAAATAGTCTAGTCTGTTTCGGCTTGTAAATCGTCTCTTCATATGTGGTTGTATAAAGTCTAGCCATTCTCTCCGTAACGACTGCTTTCGCTGCGATCCTGTCATTGTAAGTAACCCGCACACCGGGGATAGAAAACCTGCGCAGACCAGGGTGATATTTTTTGTCCGTAAACAATGGCTGTTAACGGACAATAGAGTTTCATCCCGAACAATAAAGTATCATCCTCAACAATAGAGTGTCATCCTGGCCTTGCGCTCCAGAGGTAGCGGAGTATGTTTGCCTAATGATCAGCTAGGAGAGGATGCCTTGGCACGCCAACGCTACGGTATCGACGAAGACCGGATCGCACGCCTCCAAAAGGAGGGACGTGGTCAGGGGGGGGCGGATTGTGTGATCAGGCGGCCCTACCCCTTATCCGCTGCATTTTCCCGCATAGTCTTCACCGCCTGCCCCAGCCCTTCCTGAAAGCGGTGGCTATGCACATGCAACTGACCAAGCAGGCGATGGAGTTCCTCACGATTTCCACCGCTACGAACACGAAGAATTTCCCGACCCAGGGCATGCACAGCTTCGTGTTCGGCGAGCAAAGCTTCCACCTCAGGCAATTCTGACATATGGGCGTGCAACCAGGTCGTTATCGGGCAGGCGGCCAAATCATCATGCTCGTAACCCCCATGATTCATCGCGATCTCTTCTGCCGCATGCACCCACCCCAGATGCTGGTACAGGGCCAGCAGCGGCGTGTCCGCATCCCCGGCGCCGAGAACAAAGGTATGCACAAAATCAGCGACCGCCCCCACCTCCAGCGGTCTGGCAATGGCATATCCCTGGAGATAGTCAACCTCCATCTCGCGCAGAAGCGCGATGTGGGCTTCGCTCTCTACACCCTCCACCGCGATGATGACGTCCATGCCCAAACCCAGGTTGATGAGACTCTCGACAAAGATCAGGTCCTGGGGTTTGTTCAATAGCTCGCGGATGAAACCCTGATCGATTTTGATCTCGTCAATGGGCAGGTTTTTGAGCCGCAGGAGCGAGGCGTATGCACTCCCCACGTCATCCAGCGCAATCTTCACGCCCGCGCCGCGTAGTCGTTGCAGATGCCCCATGGCGA
>JAJZYL010000010.1 GCA_021798095.1 archaeon
CAAAACCGTCCAGACCGTGAGGGATGAAGGCGAAAAGGAAGCAAAAGTGAGAACCCCACAAGCTTTAGCTGTGGGAGTATGTCAGGTCGCCTAACCATTCACTTATCCCTAAGTCCAGCCATCAAATTTGAAAGTTCCCTTCTTGAGTTAATGTTCAAAAACGACCTTAGCTCTGGATCTACGCTTCGCGCATCTTCAACATCAACATATACAACATCGTTTAACAAGGAAATTACATCCTTACAGCTGACCATGCCCCTATGAAGTGCAGCATTAGCTGCATGTTCAACTTCTTCGCGTCTATAAACCGCGCAGAGGGGCTCAAGGCCTCCATTCTCCCATCTTGGAATTGCAGCTGAGTGCCCCTTAGCTATATGGTATAATTTCAAAATCAGTTCCGATCTAACAAATGGGAGATCGCACGCTATAAATCCTACATAATCTTCTGAAAGTGCGGAACTGGCGGTGAGCATCCCTCCTACGGGGGTTCCAATAGGGAAACTATCGTTAATGATACTAGCATTTGGGCCTAGGACATTTTTAAATTTCTTCGTATCCTTGTTTCCCACTAGTACCAGAACACGCTGAGATATCCTTGACATTTCATTATATATTAATTCTAAAAAGGTCTGGCCCTGGAACCTTAAGAACGCTTTATCCTTTTTCATTCTGGTGCTCCTTCCACCAGCAAGAATAGCTACAGCCAACGATTCAGTCATTGAATTCACTATCATCTTATTATCAACATGGGGATATAATAATTTGATGCCGGATCACCTCAATAATTTCCATTATCCCAGTAGAGGAAATGAAGCCAATGAGCTATGATTTGTGGGAGTTCATCGGCGCTCTTCCCCCTTCCGGAAAGTAGGAACGATAAAGTTGATAGCGGGATGACCGTGTACACCATGCTAAATCTCCTAAGGGCCGGGGGACTTAGAATGGCCCTCCAGCCAGCAGTCGCTCGGGTGACTTAACGGCATAGATGATGCTGAAGGTATTGGAATAGATGAGATCTAAAGGATGTCATGGATGCTCTCCTTCAGAATGGTTATTCCATGGGCCTCAGATATGGATACGCTGCCCATGGATACCTATATAATACCTGCCAAATGGGAAATAATGTCTCGGATTTGACGGTCACAAGAGGCCCATTTCCATGGCCGTGGCGATAGGCTGAGCGATGGATACAAATCAAAGGAGTTGATCCAGTTGATTGGATCCGTATAAATGAATGGGTAGGGCATCCCCTGCATCATGATATCGTGAAGGGTTTTAAGACGGTTCTGCATCATGGTTAACAACCTACATAACCCTTAAATTTACCCCACAATGGCAACCAGCAAATGGGTTTAGTGGGGTTAGATATGGCTAGGGGCCTGATCGACTCTTTGAGCATATCCGAACCGAAAAGAGTCAAACGCAGCTTAAATGAATATGTAGGAATGGTTTCCGCCACCGATGTTAGCGCCCCCTCCGATTTTCCTCCCTTTGACAGGTCGGTTATGGATGGTTACGCCATAAATATGGAGCCAGGAATAACCTCGTATAAGCTAGTCAACGGGCCTTTGAATCCTGGAGAGGCCGCTTACATCATGACTGGCCAAAGGGTTCCTGACGGCTGCAACGGGGTCATCAGGGTTGAACACGCAACGGTTGAGAACGGAAGGGTATCATGGAATAAGGAGGCTAGATACTGGAGTGATGTACAAAGGAAAGGCGAGGACATAAGGAAGGGGGATAACCTGCTTCATCGAGGGGAGATAATAACCCCCTACCATCTATCGGCCCTTATAATGGAGGGGCAAAAACAGGTTGATGTCTACGATATAGCCATAGGCGTCATAGCTATTGGCGATGAAATAATCCCCCATGAGTCGGAGAAGGAGGGGATAAGGGATTCCATATCGCCGTTGATCTTAAATTTAATGAGCTTTGCAAGAACGAGCGTTCTAGTGATTGGGGATAATAGTGATGAAATTTATAATTCCATCAAGAGGCTTAAGAATAAATCTGATATGATCATAACGATAGGAGGCTCATCCGTAGGCAGGAAGGATTTGACCAAGGAATCCGTAAAAGCTAGCGGGGAACTCATATTTGAGGGCGTAAACGTGAACGTTTTAAAGAGGGGAGGTGTCGGCATGATCGATGGGAAGCCATTGCTAATACTACCAGGCCAGATAGTTTCATCTGTAGTGGTCTTCCATGAACACGGTCTGCACATACTGTCAAAGATGGTCGGAAGGGAGCTCAGGAGATTTGAAAGTGTAATCCTCTCTGAAGATATATCAGTGAAACACGATATGGACTCCACATATATGTTCAAGCTGAATGGAGGGTTTGCTACACCTCTAAGATGGGGTTCAGGCCTTTACGGTGAACTAGCTTCAGCTGATGCATTTGGAATCCTCAAATGCAGGAAGGAATATAAGAAGGGGGAGGAGATCGTAGTGCAGAAATTGATCCACAGGCCCTGAAGGCGTTTACCTTTGAAGTGCGTCGTCCATTTATATGGAAGAAGTGCTAGCGGCAAGACCACCACCATTGAAAGGGCTGTTCGGATGCTTAAGGAGAAGGGGCTGGCCGTCGCGGTGGTTAAGCACTCGCATCACGAGCTCGACATCCCAGGGAAGGATACCTACAGATACGAAGAGGGCGGGTCCGATTATGTTCTCTATGCCTCCAAGAGGTGCACCCTCTTTTTCAAATGTGATCCCCGGAAGGTGATAGATATGTTACCAGTGGATGTGGTGCTTATCGAGGGCTTCAGGTCCTTCAATTTCGGTGGCGTGGAGCTTGAAATAAGGGGCCCCTCGCAAATTGATGGAACCATCAACGTGATCATGGACAGGATTTTGAGTTGCCTTGCAAAGCCTGATGAAGGGCATGTTAGAGGTGAACATGAGCACATGGGGGTATAGGGTCCGGTGGCAACATTTAATATCCATAAACGGCATGGTTATCAAGAGGAAATCTAATTTATGATGTTCCAGGATGCCATTGGATCAGAGGGAGAAAGCCCCACCAAATGGGTAAAAACCTGTTGCTCCATATGCGGTCATAATCAGTGCGGCGTCCTTGTCGGAATTGAGGGAGGGAAGGTCACAGGGATAATGGCCGATAAGGATGATCCCATGAGCGAAGGATCAATTTGCCCCAAGGGCATTGCCTCAATACAGATCCTATATCATCCGCAGCGGATCAAATATCCGATGGCCAGGGATGGTGAAAGAGGTTCGGGTAAATGGAAGCGAATATCTTGGGAGGAGGCCCTCAGCACCATAGCAAAGAAATTAAACGACATAAAATCGGAATCAGGCCCTGAAGCTGTAGTGATGGCACGGGGTACAAATCGTGGTTCATGGATCCGGGTCTTTAACAGGTTCGCTAATGCCTTCGGGACGCCAAACTGGACTGAATCCGGCGGTGCACAGTGCTTTACGCCCAGAAGCATATCACAGAATCTAACCTTTGGGGGCATAGCGCTCGAATGGCCGGATCCATCAAAATCGTCCTGTTTACTTGTCTGGGGGGCTAATCCCCCGGCCACTTGGCCGCCTAAATCCAAGAAGTTGATGTCGGCCAAAAATGGCGGCGCTAAGCTGATAGTGATAGATCCGGTTCAGAGCAACATTGCGTCCAAGGCCGATGTCTGGCTGCCGGTTAGGCCGGGGACCGATGTGGCCTTAGCCCTTGGCATGATAAACATCATAATAAATGAGGGCCTTTACGATCAGGCATATGTAAATGGATATTGCACTGGATTTGATGAGCTAAAAAAGAGGGCATCAGAATATACCCCTGAAAAGGTTTCTGAGATAACCTGGGTGCCCAAGGATAAGCTGATTCAGGCGGCGCGCATGTACGCTAAGAACAGCCCAGCCGCTATAGCGATTTCGGCTACATTTGACGAAATAGTCGATCCGATACAGCTGGGAAGGGCGGTATCCATACTGGCCTCCATAACCGGGAACGTGGATGTAGCCGGGGGCAACATATTTCCTGAAACGGCAGGCCAGGTGTTCATAGACAACAACGATTTTATCCTTATTGAAGGCCTGCCCGCTGAGATGGATAGGAAGAGGTTAGGTGCCGATGAATACCCCCTTCTAAGCCGTTATCTGAAGGTCAATTTCCCCATGGCCCACTACCCCACCATTCTTAACGCTATACTTACCGGAAAGCCGTATCCCATAAGGGCCATGTTCATAATGGGTGGGAACCCGGCGCTATCTATAGCAAACTCCCAGATGGCGGTCAGGGCGCTTAAATCGGTAGAATTTCTTGTAGTAACTGATCTTTTTATATCGAAGACGGCGGAGCTAGCGGACATCATCCTGCCCGCATCTTCCTGGCTTGAACAGGATGGCTTGGCCGATACGGCCCAGGCTACCTACGGGCACCTAAGGATAAGGCAGAAGGTGGCCTCTGTTGAGGAGGCTCATTCTGACATTTGGATAATGATCGAGTTGGCCAAGAAGCTGGGGTTGCCCAACTTTTGGAACTCTGAGGAGGATTACCTTAATTATATACTGAGCCCGCTGGGCATAACCTTTGAGCAGCTACGATCTAAGGGCGGTGTAATCAGGCACAATCCCGATATAGGAAGGAGGCTCAAGGAAGGGTTCAACACGCCCTCGAAGAAGATCGAGCTTTATTCGGGGAGGCTTAAGGAGTGGGGATATGATCCATTGCCGTTTTATACGGAGCCATTTGAGAGTCCGTACAGCACCCCCGACGTATTCAGGGAATATCCTCTTGTAATGACTACAGGAAGGAGGGTTTCAACCTTCTTCCATACAGGCCAGAGGAACATTCCAACCCTCAGGGATATCAATCCGGAACCACTTCTGGAGATCAATCCAAAGACCGCTAGCTCATTGAATATATCAAATGAGGAAATGGTCAGAGTTGAAACGCCGAGGGGATCGGTCATCCTTAAGGCAAAATTGACAGAGGGAATAGATCCAAGGGTAGTTGGGGTTCCCCATGGGTGGGCTGATGAAGCCAACGATAACCTGATCACCGATAACAGCAAATGCGCCCTCGGCATAGGCACAACACCGTTGAGGGGAGGGCTCTGCAGAGTTATGAGGTTATCAAATTGAAACACGCGGTAGTGGTAGAATTGGACAAATGCGTGGGCTGCAACGCGTGCACGGCGGCATGTAAGATTAAGAACAAAACTCCAAAGGATATTTTCTGGAGGAAGATAGTTGAAATTGAGCACGGTGAATTCCCTGACGTTAAGAAGACCTATTTTCCTTTGATGTGTATGCACTGTGAGAACCCTGAATGTCTGAAGGTTTGCCCCACAGGAGCAACTTATAGGACCGCGGATGGCATTGTGCTTATCGACTATGACAAGTGCCTTGGCTGTAAGTACTGTATCGTAGCGTGTCCATACATGGAGAGATTCTTCAACTCCGGCGATGATTGGAGCGATTGGGTTTCTGAAGGTCTAAAACAGGCTATACCCAAGGGGGTCGTTGAAAAGTGTGATCTCTGTAACGATCGCGTTCAGGATGGCCAAAACCCCCTGTGTGTGGATACGTGCCCGTATGATGCGCTTCACTTTGGGGATATGGATGACTCTCCAATTAAGCACTTGATTCAAGATAAAAAGGCCTGGACGCTCAAGGAAGATGACAGTTATAAGCCCTCAGTTTATTATATAGGGGAAATAGAATGATGTTCAAGCCATTTAGGCAGACCGTATGGGGGGCCAGGGTTGCCATAGATCTTTTCCTTGGGGGGGTCGGAGGCGGTATATTTGTCGCTTACGCCCTATTTTCCCTATTGAACCCCTCCATATATCATGTCGTGAACTCTGTTTCTGCACTGTCAGCCATATTTGTAATATTAGGCCTCCTAGTCCTCACGTCAGAGGTAGGCCGACCTATGAATTCAATGAAGGTCATCAATAACCTGAAAACCTCTTGGATGTCAAGGGGAGCTCTGATCAGCATTGCGTTCGTACTCGTATCTGGTTTGTTGTTCATCTTAAATTTAGCCGGGATAACCTGGTTAAACGCCTTCCTGACTGGATTAAATCTCATAATTGGACTGATACTGATCGCATATCCAGGCCTCCTCCTCAGGGCCGTCCTTGATATCCCGGCCTGGCGCTCCCTGACGATTTTCAGCACGATGTACATCTATTCGTTCCTCAGCGGTGTCGCGTTGCTTGATATGTATCTTCTGCTCGATGGAGACGGTCTTGCATATCTAGGGACAGTAACCCCTTCGATCGCGATCGTGGTAGTTATCCTATCAACTGTTTCCTTGTATAACCTTAGGCGTGGGAATGATGTGGCTTCAGTAACCTCGTATCGTGAATTAACGGAAACGGGGGCTAACAGGATATTCTGGCTTGGCGCTATGGTACTGGGGCTTGTGGCTCCCGCATCGATCTTCCTCTATGTCATCATTTCCAATAAACTGGAAATCCTTGATCTGTTGGCTACCCTTTTGATCTTGATCGGGGCGCTCAGCTTTAAATATTCGATACTGAGGGTCGGATTTCACAAACCAATGATCAGGTCAGCAGCTCGTTAGTGATGTAAGCAAGACTCACTCTCGGATGAACAAGTCAGTCTATTTATAAATATAAAAATAAAAAAATGGAGGCTGGGTGATTACTAAAAAGATCTACTTGTTAAAGTCGAACCCTACGACCCTAGCGAACGCCGCTTCTCCACCCTTGAACAGCCATGGGAAGCACCCTATGGTCATCCTTACAGCCTTCTTTCCGTTCAGCGCTTCCTCTATCTGTCCTCCTATATTCTCTGCGTGAATTATATCATACAGGAATGGGTAGTTGTGCATTATCTGGTAATCATCATCGGGAAAGAGTTTGGCAAGCTTGGCTTCTCCGCCGAACTTCTTGGCAGCGGCAGCCCGCACCTTCGTGTAAACGCGGGGCAGGAACCGACCTATGGGCAGGTTCAAAGGATGGTCAGGTGACGGGTCATCCACCATAAACAGGTGTATCTTCTTCTTAATCATGTAGTCGGCAAAGTCCTTAAGCACGCCCGGATGCATGTGGATGTACCTTTCTTCATCGGCCGTACCCTTTGGCTTGGGCTTCTGGTACCACGCGTATCTGCTAAACCCAGTGAACAGGACAAGGATATCACCGTCCTTAACGCCCCCTGCCACCTTAGCATTTTTTTCAAATATTTCGGGGGTGATGATACCCAGATCTCCTACTTCACTTACGTCTACGATTATGCCTGGCCCGTATAGCCATTCGAGAGGGATCTGGTCTATTGTTTTACCATTGGTCACAAAATGGACCGGAGCGTCCAAGTGGGTGCCTATGTGATTGGATGTCATGATGTACTGGGCGTTTACGCCGTGCTCTGCCTTCCTTTTGATATATTTTACTTCAAATGGTGGGTACAACGGCCAGAATGGTGTCTCTTGGTTCAAAGGTTGCGAAAGGTCATACAGTTTTACCATATAATGATTATAATTTTACTTATATTTATATGTATCTTAAGCCTTAGCATAATCAGGTCGTATTGACCGTTAATATTAAAAAAATAGTTATGATAATATGATCCATTTAAGGAATTTTATATCATCACCTTCAATTAATAATCATGTTAGATATTTTCATTGATTTGAAATATATGCACGATGTCTATCAACTTTCCAGCGATGATATATCAGCAAAATTAAGCCGGTTGAAACCGGCACAATTAAACGGGTGATGTATACCGGCGTTAATGATCGAGGGATCAACGGTAAAGAATTTAGCTATAAAAATAATCCTATCCTTGAATTTCAGCCCTTCGCAAGGCTATGTCCTTCTGATAATCTATATCTACCAATATTCTTGCCGTATTGAGTTCGATTCTGGTGATTTCATTCTGATGCCTGGCTGTTATCTCCTTGAGCCCCTTGCCCTCTTCGGTGATCCCAAGAAGTTCACCTCTGAGTGAGGATGAAAATAGGATAGGATGACCTCCCCTACCATGATATGTAGGGACGACTATCGGAGCCCCCGTTCTGATATACTCCTCTATAACCGCCCTGATCTGGTCAGATTGTATAAATGCCATGTCGCCTGGCAGGATCGCTATG
This sequence comes from archaeon, assembly GCA_021798095.1. Classification (GTDB taxonomy): domain Archaea; phylum Thermoproteota; class Nitrososphaeria; order Conexivisphaerales; family UBA164; genus JAJZYL01. Next base: position 8,095 of record JAJZYL010000010.1, read on the forward strand.
GCGTCAGCGTTGCTTTCCCTTATTCCGGCCTTGATAGATGAACTCATGCCGGATTGATAGTCTTCATTCAAGATGAACTTCACGTTGAGCCCCTTGAGAATCTGCTCAACCTTCTCTCTTTCATGCCCTACTACCACCGTTACCTCGGCTCCGCTCCGCAGCGCCTCTTCCACCACCCTTTTTAGCATTTCCTTTCCATCTATCAACTCCAGCATCTTGTTCCTACCGAACCTTTCTGATTTACCGGCAGCCAGAATGAGTATCTCTATGTGTTGCATATATTATATTATATTTGCTGACATTAATATATTATGGTCTCCTGATTGGGGTGGATATCACTATGACGCTTAATGACTGGCGCTATTGCAAGCAAATAGTGACTGCATTAAAAGATAACCTGTGTTCTGAGGCCATCTGCCGTAGTATTTATAAAGGCCTAACGGAGTATGTGTTGCGTTTATGTCTTCTCAAGTACGTGGAATAATCAGGGTGGCCGGGAGGGACCTGAACGGCTATCAGCCTTTGGTAGCGGCCCTCTCCAAGCTTAGAGGTATTAATTATAACCTCGCCATGGCCATACTTAATAATATCAAGATAGATCCAAATATCAGGCTCGGCAAGCTGAGCGATCAACAGCTTCAGCTTATCGAAAAGGCCTTGAAGAACGCACAAAGCCTCGGACTTCCAAATTGGATGCTCAACAGGAGGAAGGATCTCGAAAGTGGGATCGATAAGCATCTCTTGGAGTCGGAGCTTGAGTTGCAGGTCAAACAGGATATTGAAAGGGAGAAGGGGTTGAACAGCTGGCGCGGCCTAAGGCACGCGTATGGGCTAAAGGTCAGGGGCCAGCGAACTAGGACCACTGGAAGAAAGGGCCTCACCGTCGGCGTTAGAAAGACGGTGCTGGTAGCTGCAGCGGCCGCGGCAAGGCAGGGTGCTGAAGGTGCAGCCCCGCAGGGGCAACAGGCACCGGCAGCTGCTTCCAGCCCACAGCAGGGCAAGCCTGCGCCTTCGGCTCAAGCGCGTACAGAGGAGAAGAAGGTATAATGGGCGATCCAAAGAAACCTAGGAAGAAGTATAATACCCTAAGGAACCCGTGGGATCAGACGGAATTGATCAATGAACTGAAGATCATCGGGGAATACGGCCTGAGGAACAAACACGAACTATGGAAAGCATCAACCGAACTGTCCAGGATAAGGAGCCAGGCTAGACAGTTACTGGCTGCACCTACTGACAGGAGGGCGAAGGTAGAAAAGCAGTTCCTGAACAGCTTGGAAAAGATGGGGCTGTTGACCACCGATAAGAGCCTCGATGCTACCCTTAACCTGAGCGTACAGGACCTCCTTAACAGGCGGCTTCAAACCGTCGTATGGAAGGGAAACCTGGCAAAGTCACCATATGAGGCTAGGCAATTGATAGTCCACAGGCATATAATGGTGGGTGAAAGGATAGTCAACAGGCCAGGTTATGTTGTGAAGGGCGAAGAGGAAAAGCTCATTAAACCGTTGATTGACGCAAATCATGGCGCCGAAAAGGGTGCCGCCTAAGGGTGAAATGAAACCATGAGTACAGTAGAGGATAAGTGGGGAATAGTTCATATTTATAGCAGTTTCAATAACACCATAGTTCATATAACTGACGTCTCAGGCTCCGAAACTATAGCCTTCAGCAGCGGTGGAATGCATGTAAAGGCCGACAGGCTTGAGGGTTCCCCGTACGCAGCCATGAAGGCTGCATCGGCTGCGGCCGTAAAGGCGAAGGATAAGGGAATCAACGCCATTAATATTCAGGTGAGGGGGGAAGGTGGCACAGGCTCCAGAACGCCCGGCCCGGGCGCTCAGGCTGCCATCAGGGCCCTTGTAAGGGCCGGTCTAAAAATAGGAAGGATAGAGGATGTGACACCCGCGCCTCACGATTCAACCAGGAAGCCCGGTGGAAGGCGTGGAAGGCGTGCATAGGCTGGTGTTTGGTCGTTGACCGTTACTAAGCTGGCCGCTGACAAGGCGTCTCTCACCATCAGAATAAAGGGTTATGACCTGGATATGATCAACGCGCTAAGGCGCTTTTGCCTTGTAGAGGTTCCAGTGCTTGCCATCGACGATGTCGTCATACTGGAAAATTCCTCGCTTATGTATGACGAAGTTCTCGCTCACAGGCTGGGGCTCATTCCAATAGTTACGCCACATAAATATCTGGAAGGCGGTGAAGATGGCGTTCAGGTGATGCTGGTGCTGGACGCAAAGGCTGGCGCCGTTACGCGTACAATTTATTCAGGCGAACTCGTATCGGCCGAAGACAGGGACGTCAAGCCAGCATCTGCCGAAATACCGATAGCGGAGCTAGCCCCAGACCAATCCATAAAACTGGAGGCTTACGCAAAGCTCGGGAGGGGTAAGGTCCATGCCAAGTGGCAGGCGACTTCAAAGGCGGTAGCCAAGCCCACGCCAATAGTGACAATTAAGAACGCTTCCACCGCAAAACGAGAGCAACTAGAAGGCATATGCCCGGTCCACATACTCGCGTCAAAGGACTCCAAGCTGGTCGTTACTAACCCCTTTGAGTGCACCTATTGCATGGAGTGTGAAAAGCTGGATCCGGACTCCATCTCGATACAGGAAAGCAAGAACGATTACATTTTTAGCCTGGAGTCGGTGGGTTCGGTTGACGCTGAGGACATCCTGATGGCGGGGGCGGATATAATGATGAAAGATTTTAAAGACCTTCATTCAAGGGTAGATGTCATATGATTGGACACGGTGAGGACGAACTGAAATCGTTAAAGGATGCCTATAGGAAGACCAAGAGGTCCATATGGAACGATCTATACAGGCGAATAAAGCACTCTAGCAGGTCCGAATTCACTCGAATTAACACATCAAAGCTAAACAGGGTAGCTCCTGAAGGGGCCTTCATAGTGGTTCCAGGTAAGGTGCTGGGGACTGGGAATATAGATAAGAAGATCACCGTGGGGGCGCTAGCTTACTCGAAGGCGGCCAGAGCGAGGATCGAAGATGCCGGTGGAAAGGCGATGACGTTCAGCGAGTTCGTAGCCAGTTATAGCAACAAGGGGGGGATCATGGTTGTCAAATGAAGTTGTCATAGATGCTGAAGGCTGCATACTGGGTCGGCTGGCCAGCTCCGTGTCGAAGATGTTGTTGGAGGGAAAGAAGGTCTTCGTCGTTAATGTGGACCGTATATATATATCCGGAGGGAAGGCAAGCGTGTTGAATGAATGGAGGGGTACGCTGGACCTGAAAAGCATAATCAACCCGAAACTTTCACCCATTCACTATAGAAGGGTTGACCTCCTTTTCAAGAAGGTCGTGAGGGGCATGCTGCCATACCCGAAGCCACGAGGGAAGATCGCGCTTACAAACCTCAGGGCCTATTACGGGGTGCCCACGCAGTTCCAGAACGTCCCCAAGACGGAGATTGAGGGGATAAAAGCTACAAAGCATCAATCTCAATATGTAAAGCTTATCGATATAGCCAAGGAGTTGGGGTGGAATGGAGAATAAAATGTACTTTGGAAGCCGTAAGACGGCAAGGGCCTTTACCGTTATCAAGCCGGGCACCGGCAAGGTTAGGATAAATAACTTCCTACTGGAGTCGATCCAGAATGACCAGCAGAGGAATATAATATCCACGCCGCTGCAATTGCTGGGTGACGACCGCTACAAGGTGGATATAGCGGTCAAGGTAAAGGGGGGCGGCACGTCTGGGCAGGCCTATGCGTCGGCCATCTCCATTTCAAAGGCCTTGGTTTCGTACTTTAAATCCGATGAGCTGAAAAAGAGCCTGTTAGATTACGATAGGCACCTGCTGGTGGGCGACAAAAGGCAGAAGGAATCAAAGAAGCCCGGCGGCCCTGGGGCTAGAAGGAAGGAGCAGAAGTCTTACAGGTAAGGGCAGGCTGCGCATCTGAACGCACGGCAGCACAGGCAGGAAGGTACCCTCATTGCTCCTGTATAACCTTACTAACTATTACATTTGCAACTCCGTTTTCATCAAAGAACTGGCACAGTGCCGAAAATACTCCCCCCCTTCTGATCAGGTCCCGCGGTCCATTGAAGTTCTCAGCTGATAACCTCGTAATCCACTTTTCATCTATCCTAACGATGCTGAACCCACGTTCCACCTTCAATACCGACACCTTCCTCAGCTGTGGTTCTCCATAATTTTCGTCGATGACCATGTCCGTCATGACATGTGCTTCCGGCCCTTCTGGCTGTTCATCGGGTCCCAAGCTCCTAACAGCTCCTGTGCGGGGACCGGTTTTATCACCATACACACGTCCAGCTGATTCTGCATCGCTCCGGTTCAGCTCCACTTGAAGTTCAGATGAATCATCGCTTCTGTCGGGGGATAGGGGGAGCGATCCTATCTCCTCTTCCGTCATGGGGTCCGGTATGAAGAATGGGGAGCGGCGCTGAATGGGCTTTAGAATTGAATTCACATTTTTTATTACCTTTTTCATTATTGCGGCCTTCCTAAGTGAGGAGTACATGTACGCTACATCGCTGGTATCGTTTGCCACCAGGATGAATACTTTACCCGCCATCCGCCTGCCAGTTCGTCCGCGCCTCTGTATGAACCTGATCTCTGACGGAACGGGCTCATAGAATATGACCATGTCAACCTGCGGGATATCCAGCCCCTCTTCAGCAATTGAAGTGGCTACGAGGCAGTTAAGGGCGCCGCTCTTAAACGCATCAAGCGTCTGTCGCTGTACCTCCTGAGACATACCAACGTCGGCCTCCTTTGTGGCCTGACCTACAAAACGCTCGCCCCTGATTCCCTCTTTGGACAACCTGCTGACCAGATATGATGCAGTATCCCTGTACTGCGTAAAGACGAGAACTCGCGACGCCGGTGTAGTTCCAGCCTTGATCAACGAAATAAGCGCCTTAACCTTTGGATGTTCAACATTACATGGTCCATAAAGCAATTCCTTGAACTTCCTGAACATCGGGTCAGCTTCAATGGTAGAATGCGCCCTCTTGTTGTCCTCACCTATCCTCTCGACGAAGGGAATCAAAGTCTGAGCTCCCTGCGTTGTAAGGAGTTCGCGCATATGGAACAGGGTGAGCGCTATGGACTGCTGCAGGATTGCGGTAAAGTAGAACCCCTTCCCCTTAGCGCCGGCGCCCTGCAGCTTGCGCCTGATTTCATCCCCGGCCTCCAGCAGCTGCTTCCTGTAAACGTCCTTGGTCCTCAGGAAGTCATAATCTGCCAGCCATTTTAACCTTGTATCTAGCATGCCTCTGAGCAGGTCCATCAGCGGGCGGTAGGCAAGCGGAAGGTCCACCTTCTTCCATTCCACGGTTACGGGATTGATATAGCTTTTAACGTCATCGTCATCCTCTGATTTGTATATTATTCGTTCAATGAACAGTGAGTCACCTATCGCCTTCAACCTTTCTTTCATGGCACCAGGCGAGGCGGTCAGGCCCAGGATGATGGGATATGACGAGCTCTCCACGTATCTCCTAGCTATTTCGGTGTACGCGTAGTCCTTGACCGCCCTGTGGCATTCATCGAATATTACAAGCGCGAACCGGTCCAGATCTATCCTCCCCGCTGAAAGATCGTTTTGGACCACCTGTGGTGTCGCAAACATCAACCGTGCATCACCCTTCCAGGCCAGCTCCCTCAGTTTAGGATTGGTCATCCCGGTAAGGAGCTTGAACTCCCGGTTTGGAAACCTAAACAGCCGGCCAAAGGTTTCCTTGTGCTGCTCGCACAGCGGCTTGGTCGGGGCCATCATCAGTACCCTCTTCCCTCTCTGGTTCAGGAGCATATACCCGGCTACTAGGGCGGCTATGATGGTCTTTCCAAGCGCGGTGGGCATAACGATCATGGTGTTCTGGGTTACTGCTTCCTTCGCGGCGTTGAGCTGGTATTCCCTTCTGTCCAGGCTACCCTTGATGAAGAGAGGGTTGTCTTCCATTATACCAGCATCATGCTGGAGCTGGCTCTTAACGCTTTCTGGAGGGATTGTTATAATGCCTCATGACATGAAGCACTGGCAAAATGTAGCGGTTAAACCGCCGTCCTGGCGACGCTATACTGTTTCATTAAGCGCTTTCCTTAAAGCTTCGAGCACCTCGTCAGATCTGACGATCGTTTCCGATCGGCTTGACATGGCCTTCAGCTTGACGTATCCCTTTTCCCATTCCTCAGGCAGCACCATGACGGTGACCATTGTACCTAACCTCTCTGCATCGGCCAGCTGCCTTGCTAGCGCGTGGCCATCCAGGTCGATCCTGACGGCCAGCCTTGCCTCCCTGAGTTCTTCGGCCAATTTCATGGCCTCATTCCCCATTTCCTTCGCGTATGCCACGTATACACCACCTTTCTCCTCCGTCTCCTTCTTCATAGCCAGCAACAGCCTGTCAGCTCCCCCTGCCACACCCAGCGCGGATAGCTCCGGCCTGCCGAAGACGGCCGGCAGCCTATCAAATTCACCTCCGCCGGCAAGGGCGTGAAGCGATGGGTTAAACTCATCAAACGCTTCAAAGACCACTCCCGTGTAGTAGTCCAGCCCCCTGACCACCTGCATGCTCACCTCGTGTTTTACCCCCACCTCCTTTAATTTCGATGAAATGGAGGCCAGCTCATCTGCAGTTCCCTGGCCCGTTATTGACTCGATCCTCCCTATATCCCCCTCGATCCTCCCTATTTCGAAGGCATATTTTATTTCATCCTCCGAAAGTCCCCTGTGCAGGTATTCATCCACAAGTTCAGCCTCCTCCTTCTTGGCCATCTTATCTATGAGCCCGAACATGTAACTTCTCTTTCTATCGTCGAACGCCTTAAGCGCATGGTCCAGCAGCCTGCGATCCCCCACCTTGATGACGTAGTCCCTTATTCCAAGGTCCTTTAACATGCTAGCGGTAAACGCAATTACCTCCGTGTTGGAGAGGAGCCTGTCCCTTGCCCCGAATACCTCTACATCCCACTGATAGAACCATCTGTACCTTCCTCTCTGTGGTTCGTCGTAACGCCACATGGAGCTGAACGACCCAAGCTTGACCGGAAGCGGCATATCCCTCCTTGAACATACAAATCGAGTGATCCCCACGGTCAGGTCAAACCTGAGCCCCAGCTGCCTCCCGCCCTTATCCGTAAACGCATATATTTCGTCGGTCACTTCGTCTCCGCTCTTAGCCTTGAGGGTGTCCAGGAGCTCAAGGCTTGAAGGTTCCATCAGCCTTATGCCGTAGAGCCTGCAGTTGTCGGTAAACGTACGCCTTATGATCTCCAGCCTTTCGAATGTGTCCGGATCGTAATCACGGAGGCCCCTAACCAGATCCATCCTCCTTCACCTTCGCGGATGGGAGCTCTGCAAGGAGCGCCGACAGCTGAATATCAGGATGGGCGCCACGCACCAGCCGCAGGTCATATTCAGCGAATATCTTGGCCAGTTTCGCCTTATCTACATCGGCCACCGTCATCGCCTCCGCGTACATATATTTCAGTATGTCATCCTCGGGCACGCCGTAGACCATCATGAGCCTGGTCAGGAGCTCGTGCGACTTCTTGAAATCTCCGTCCAACGCCAGTTTTGACAGCTCCCTGA
>JAJZYL010000167.1 GCA_021798095.1 archaeon
TTCTTGAAGGCTATAGCATAGGTGGCCAGCGGGATGACCCCCTCCCTTTCAATTGTGTTGACCAGGAAGCCTATTACGCCGTCCAGGGAGCGGAAGCCGAGCTTGACCTTCAGGTCCCTTAACTTCCTTATGTTTCGCAGGGTGACCCTGTAGAACTGAAATATGGTGAGCTCCTGGGGGTCCCCGGGTGGGATCGCCGCATACTTGGATGCGTAAAAACCACGCTTATGGCGTTCAGGTTGTGTGTCCGACATTTTTATTCCTCAGGAAGTAAAAGGTGGGTCTGATGTTAGTTGGCCTGTTTAAGTCTACAAGCAATTTAAGGAAGGGGAAGTATAGAGATAGGAATATGGAAATAAAATTCGATAATGACTAATATTAAAATAGCTGTTTCAGCTCCTGCAGCTAGACCTGATATAATTGGTTCCCACTTGGGATAGCTATCGAGCAATTTCAGACCGAAGAAGCGTACCCACATATCTACCAAGACCACAGTTGCCGTAAACACAACGGCTGGTATAAATGCTATTCGAAACCAAGCTGGATAGAATGGGTCTACTATGAAGAATGTGGAAAGAAGTCCGCCTATGAATGTATACTGATACCTTGGCTCGAGCTTGATTCTTGATTTCATTTATTGCCTCACGGGGGATGGCTCCATGGGACCTGCCGGTTTGGACTTGTTATAATCCTTTAGTAGTGGTTGTAAGATTAAGTAAAAGATAGCTACGGTAACAAAAGCCGCGATCATAATCGCTATCTCATGGGAAACGAATGGGATATATTGCGCTGCCCATGTTATAACAATATCATAAATTGCTTGTGCAAGTATGCTGAGCATTATAAATACTAGTCCAAGGATCATATCCCTTTCTAGTTGTCTATCAATATTCATTAGCTCGTCGATTACCTATTTGATATTTAAACTGTTGCTTCGTAAACTTATTGGTTTGTTAACTTATCGGGTTCTAGATAGACCTGTTAATTCCCAGGTTATGAATACGATCGCTAATGGCTTTGGCGTAAAGTTAATAAATGATGGCCTATAGGGTACAGTTATATGTAGCCGCAAACCAAAACGTTTTAGGGCAAGGTTTGTTAACATGACGCATGGGGCGTAATAATGTCTTTGTCGGCAAAAAAGAGGATCCACCTTGGTTCCATCCGTCGATCGATGATATTATCTTCCCCCCCGACATGTTCACCAAACTGAGCTCAGGGATGCTTGGCAAAATGCGCGTATCGATTGTGAACAACAATCTCCACACTAGACCATACGGAAGAAAGAAATGGGAGGAAATTGTAACTGTGGAGTCACAACGTTATGCGGTGGAATGCCACCCTGACGACGAGGGTAAAATCGTCGTGACCGGCGCCCGTGTGGCGCATAAATCGAAAAAATAGGAGGAGGAAAAAAATTGGGAGTGAAAGGAGAAAGGTCCGCATGGAGACCTATGGAAATTGAGATGGATAGCCTAGACCTTCAAGGTAGAAACATAGTTCATCTACAAGGGGTCCCTGTTTTAAAAAACATAAGGACGGGAGAATTTGGTGTTAATCCAAACGATGTTATGAAAGTACAGTTAAGAATATTGGCAGAGCAGGAAAATGTAGAGCCAAGGGATATATCTCTACTGGCATTGCTGAGGGCGAGCGTGGGATCTTTTCAAGTAAACTGTCTTCACAATAGGTATAGATTGAATAAAATGTTGTTCTATCAATGGAAGGAGTTAGAGAAGATTGGACTCGGAGAAGCGTATGATCATGATGTTTTTCAGGCCAAATCTAAGGGGCCAGTTCCGATACACTTAGATGAAGATATAAGAAGATTACAGGAGAAAGGTCTTGTGAAGGTCACGATAGACCAATGGGGAAAGAAATCATACCAAGGCTCTAAGGATACCGAACTTACGCCAAAAGGTAAAAAAATTGCCCAAGAAATACTAAGTAGATTGCCAGAAGATTTTATTCAAATAACCGCAGAAGTTAAGAAGAAACTATACAACTTGGACCCGTCATCCATCAAAGATAAAGTACATAGGGAATATCCAGAGTATAGAACAGGATATACAGAAGAAGATAACGAATAGACACTAATAAGGCCCCTCTGGGGTCATATCTTTTTTTGATAATCAGTTAATGATTTCATTACTTAGTGTATGTCCAGAGCGTATTAACTATTAGGTTATACCTTGCATTGTGGATGACCGTTAACCATTTATTCTTCCCTTCGTTCTTGTTTCCAGTCTCTCGTGCGGACCAAACCGACCGAGGGATTTGAGCATGCCCTTGGAAGAGAATCATATTTAGCCGGCCCGAAGGCAAGGCTGGCGCGCTGCCCTACGCTTGGAATTGCGCCAATTCATCCCTGTATAATATATTCTCGTATTCGAGCACGCTTGAATCGAACACCTGGCCAAGAACCGACAGGCGCACTTTACGCCTTAGGGCCCTGAATGTGAAATAATCCCTGAGATAGGTGGCATAGAAAGGGAATCCAAAGCGCGCCAGCTCGGGGATGACAAGCTCGACGGCACGCGGGGTGACACGGAAAGAGGTTTTATATGTGCTTAGGATTTCGTTGATTTCCTTC
>JAJZYL010000168.1 GCA_021798095.1 archaeon
TTCGACCACCGACGAATACAGGCTCATAATGTCCGGTAACGGCCTGCTCAGGAGCATCAGGCATGGCTTGATGGACCTGTACCTTGATATGCAAAAAAGGGGGGTCAGGATAGAGATCGTATCTGAAGTTACGCCCACCAACCTACAGGAGGCCGAGTACCTGATGAGGAAGATACCTTTCAGGCACCAGAACGGACTGCAGATACGGCTGAACGTATTTGATTCCGACAAGGTGCTCCTGGGTGCTATCCAGCATGATGAAGATCTTAACATCAACAGGGAGGACGACAGTTATATACTGATACGTGATCAGGTCTTCGCTCAAGGTTTTATACAGCTGTTCGATATTATATGGAATACTTCACAGGATGCATCAAAAATTATCAATATTATGAAATCTCAGCAGTAGTAATAGTGGCAACTGTTTCTACCTACACCGTTTAATAACCGCCCCGACCATTAAGCGTCCATGCTGAGCTCGTCAATTGGCGTTGGACGGTTTGAGCAGCTAAAGGTGAAGGTTAGCGAAGTGGACGACGACGAATTTGTATTTCGTGCCGACCTTGGTGACATAAATTCGCTGGCAGGCTCAATAGAGCGGTACGGCCTTCTGCAGCCGCTGATCCTGAGGCTTAAGGCAAACCCCGAGAAGGAGGCCTATGAGCTGCTTGCCGGCCACAGGAGGCTGGCGGCCTGTAGGCTGCTCGGCTTCACAGAAGTCCCGGCCATTCTGGTGGACGCCAACGAAAAGGATGCGTTCATACTGGCGCTTACGGAGAACGTGCAGTCCAAGAGCCTGAACCCTATCGAAGAGGCCATGGCCTTTCAAAGTTATATCCACAGAAAGGGATGGGGAGGCGCGTCGGAGCTGGCGAGGAACATAGGTAAGAGCCCGGCCTATATATCCCTCAGATTACAGCTGCTTCAGCTTCCGGACTCCATAAGGTCCATGGTGGCCAGCAACAGGCTGGCGCCGTTCACTGCGGCGGAGCTGCACGGGCTCAGTGGCAACCAGGCTGAGAAGCTGGTGACGTCAATAGGCGATGGCCAGGTATCGCTCAGAAGGGTTAGGAAGCTGGCCAAGGAGATAAAGGAGGAGAAGGAGAAAGCGCCAACCGACCTTGAGAGGTATTCGACGACGCTTAAAATGTTCATACTTTCCACGAGGAGGACCCTCAATGAAATGGACGCCAGCATACACCGGCTCAATGAAAACGGCGACTATTACAGGAAGGCTGTAAAGTACCGTTACGATATGCACAGGATCCTCGATTCGATGGTCAATGAGTACGCTTCTGTTAAGAAACAGCTCTTAGTGAACGAACTTTAGCCCTCACCCTCTGGACTACGTCCTCAGGCATGGTCGGCCTCAGCAGATGGGGCCTCCTTGAATCTATTACGATCCTTCCGTCCACCGTCCTTATCCCTTCAGCAGGCTGTAGCCGGGTTGACAGCGCCCAGATTATTTCATCATCATTCGACAGGTCTATATCATCATCCAGTATGATGTTCAACCCACCGTCATCCCTGTATGTGTGAGAAAGGACCAGTGAGTTCTCTACCCCACCAGGGGCGGCTTTTGCATTATCGTGGCTATTGATCACAAAGATGACCTTGCTGCTCGTGCCTTCAGGGTTAGCCGACGGGTCGAGCCTGTTACAGAAGACCCCCGGCAGTATGTCCATGTTTCCCACCCGGCTGGAGGACCCCGCCAGCCTTCCCATGAGGTCCCTGAACTTCGTGTTTCCCTCTCCATCGCCTACGACCACTATCTTGAGATAATGATCCAGCCCGAGCAGGATTAGGCCCAGTTGTTTGGCAAGCCCGGGCTCCGGCCTCCTTATGGAGCCTATCGCCATATAGTGTGAAGAAGCGGTGGGCCAGTTCAAGAGGTATTCGTTTGGTGGCATGAACCGCTCAATCTCCTGCATCATAGGCGCTTCCTTGGCCACGCTGGACAACAGGACGTGTTCCTTGGCATTGGATGGGTTGATGTCCAAGAAAATTGGGTCACTTTTCATGTAGAGCGATCGGACGCGCATGAGGTTGTTTGTTGACCTGTTGGATATATACCCCGTATATTCGCTGAACGGCCCTTCATGGAACTCCTCGTTTGCGGAGATCTCCCCCTCGAACACGATTTCGGCATCGGCCGGCACCGGTATATCGTTCGTGATCCCTTGGGTAAGCCTGGGCTCAATCACGCTGCCCACCTTTGAATATTCATCCTCAATACGGGCCGCCGCGGCCATATAATATATGGGATGGGCTCCTATGATGACGGTAACGGGCAACGGCCTGCCCGCCTTCCTGGACAGGAGGTAGTAATTCCACAGGTGGCCCCTTGAGTGCATGCTTAGTGCGACCTTATCCTTCTCCAGGAGCTGAATCCTGGCGAAACTCAGATTTATTATGTCGTTATCGGCCGGATTTCTTGCGGCGATGAGCCCTCCGCTTATGTACCTTCCGCCGTCCTCCTTGTAGTGCCTGGGCGCTGGTAACCTGAGCAGGTCGAGCGAATCCTCTCCATAAATCACCTCCTTTACTTGGGCATCGGATACGATCAAAGGGTTGCCATTCTTCTTGCTTAT
>JAJZYL010000169.1 GCA_021798095.1 archaeon
AAAAGAAAAAAAGGTGTAATTATGGCATCGTCATTGCCATAACTGCTTTCTCTGTGTGTAACCTGTTTTCGGCTTCGTCAAAGTACAGGGAGTTTTCATATGAATCCAGGACGTCATCCGTGACTTCCTGGCCCCTGTCCGCTGGTCCGCAATGCATATAGTATGGCTTGCCGCTCTTCTCAAGAAGCTCTGTGTTCACTATCCAGTCTTTGTATTTGTTCTGATAGGCGTTTGCGCCGTCCTTGTCCACCTTTGGACCGTAGGGCATCATGAACTGCTTTGGTGACCAGGCCTTTGGATACACGAAGTCAGCACCTTCAAATGCCTCCTTCATGTTGTAGGATATTTCGAAGCTTCCACCGTACTTCTCAGCGTTAGCCTTGCAGGCCTTCACTATGTTGTCATCAAGTTCGAAGCCCTTGGGATGCGCCAGTACCACGTCCATGCCCATCTGTGTAGTTATGAGCGCTTCGCTCTGAGGCACGGCTAGAGGCTTAAGGCCACCCGAATAGGCATAGGAAACGACGAACTTCTTACCCTGCAGCTTGGGCCTTGCGGTCCTCGCCGCCTGCATGTCGGCAAGCGCCTGGGTAGGATGATAGACATCATCTTCCATGTTTATGACTGGTATTGACGACCATTTTGCGAAAAGCTCCATTATCTTGTGTCCCCTTCCGATTATCCACTTGGCTGCATCTCCGTAGATCCTGATGGCTATAGCCTGTCCGAACCTGCTCATGACGCGTGCGACGTCGGATACGGCTTCGGTCTTGTAAGCGACCATGTCCTCCGGCAGTGAAGGAGTGTACAGGTCGTTCGCCCTCACAAAGTGCGCGTGGCCGCCCAGCTGGAACATGCCAGCCTCGAAGCTGTTCCTGGTCCTAAGGCTTTCGTTGTAGAACAGCAGGAATATGGTCCTTCCAGGCAGGTAGTTAGTGGGCACCATGGATCTGTATTTGTTTCTTAGGTCATCAGCGGCATCGAGTATCTGTGTTATCTCCTCTTGCGTAAAGTCATTGGTGTTTAGGAAATCTCTTCCCTTCCACATTTGTACGTAGCTCATTTTTCCTCGTTTGGCCCTCGTTCTTTTAACTTTAAAAGACTTTCGTTATCACCGTTGAATGCATTTTCCAAGGGAACTGCGCCCTGTCATTGGCTAACCGAAGTGGATATTAGGCTCCCTCCCTGCACGGAATGTTATGGGTTTGGCATTGATAGTTCACGGCGGAGCGGGGAAATGGCCTGAGATGGATCGCAGGTCGGTCGAGGCAATGATGGATGCAACTAAGGCCGGCTTTGATGCCCTCAGGACTAGGGGCTCGGTCGAAGCGGTCGTAACAAGCATAAGAGGGCTGGAGAACAGCGGCTGTTTTAATGCGGGCAGGGGGGCCATCAGGAACGCCGATGGCGTAAGGGAATTGGATGCCGGCATAATGGAAGGCGGCGGTTTCCGGGCGGGCTGCGTGGGGGCGGTCCGCGATATTGAAAATCCCATAGACCTGGCGTATCGGGTGCTCCTCGACACCGATCACGTGCTCATAGTTGGTGAAGGGGTAAACAGGTTAGCTGAAAGGTATGGCCTGGGAAAAACGGTTTCAGATATCCCCGGCAGGGGGGATGAAGCTGACACCGCCGGGGCAGTTGCCATAGATGAAACCGGGCGCATAGCGGTGGGCGCCAGCACAGGGGGCATCCAGCTCAAGCTCGCCGGTAGGGTGGGGGATTCGGCCATCCCGGGCGCCGGCCTTTATGCAGACGATTCGCTCGGCGGAGTTGCGCTCAGTGGAATAGGCGAACATTCAATGAGGACCATGGCTGCCTTTATGGCGGTCCAGTTCATGAGCAGGGAGGATCCGCTTTCTTCGCTTAAGGTTGCCATGGCAGCGGTCAAGGCGAAGCTAGGGGCCTACAGCCTGGGCGGCATCGCCATCGACAGAAGGAGCAGGGTGGCGGTTTTTCACAACACTAGCAGGATGCCGACGTGTTTCATTAAGGGAGACATGGAGGAGCCGCGGTTCTCCAATCGGCACAGGCGCGGGTTCCTCGGATGATAATAGGTAGATGAAACGTCCCAAGGCCATCTGAGCCATCTGCATCAGGCGCCATTTCCAGCGCGCAGAAATGGATGACCGGGGGCGCCTACGGATCATATAGCCCCATTTGATGCCCCAACATATTGACCGGAAGTTTTCAGGCTTCCAATACGCCGTATTTTACCACTTCAAGAATAGGGATATGAGTTAAGCTGGGTTCAGATGAGAATGCCAGATCTAGTCCGGCTTTGGAATTCGTTCATATCGACCTTTTACACATCACTTTTCAGGATTATGCCATATACTGACGATCGCGCGCAAAAGTAATGAAATATTGGAAGAACCACAGAGGCCGATGATAACGTAGAATCAATATAATGAAAATTAAATAAACTTCATTTCTATATTAAATATATTGATTATATTAAACAATATCATATGATAACTATAAGTATTATAATATAGAAAAGATTTTTATAATAGGATGGCCAAATTATTATAATGACTAATCAGAGCGTATATCCTTGGAGCAACTATGGTCTGAAATTATCCAGT
>JAJZYL010000011.1 GCA_021798095.1 archaeon
TGTACCCACATGCTCTGTGATTATTCCACATAGATCATCACCGAGCATCTGGGCATGCCTCCCAGATAAAAACGACCCCCTCAGATACCCAAAAATTAGGCGCTGAAATCTACTTGCGGAACTACTGGAGTAGAAGAAAGAATAAAAAGACTCCAAGAACAGCTCTCAAGGAAGCATAGGGGATCGAATAACAACGAGAAGCAGGAGATGAAGATAGAGGGGAAATATAAGAAGCTCAGGAACCTGCGTGACGACTTTATTGATAAGGCATCGACCGCGATAGCCAAGCGTTACGATGCCATTTTCATGAAAAACCTCAACGTTCAGGGCGTGCAACATGACCACTATCTCTCCAAAAGCATAACTGATGTATCCTTCTATGCCTTCAAACAAAATTTGAGGAACAAAGCAGAGAGGTATGGAAAGGACATCATAGAGATAGGAAGGTTCGACCCCTCATCGAAGATGTGTTCCGGATGCGGGAACATAAAGCATGACATGAAGCTATCGGATCGCATATATCACTGTGATGCGTGCGGCCTAACCGTGGATAGGGATTTCAGTTCATCCAGAAGCACAAGGAAGATGAGATTGATAAAAGTAGGGCTGGTGCAGCCCGAATTTACGCCTGAGGAGATCGCTACTTTGGGCTTGTATGGAATATATCCATACAAGCAGATGTCGGTCTACGAATCAGGAAGCTCCGAAGCTTCAGCGGAGGAGTAGCTCACTGAGTCAACACTACCTTTTGCTCAAATAGCCTGTTATTCCAGTATGATGGCATAGAATGGTATTCAGCAGGGGTAGGTGGCCTTTAAATTTTCGAAGAATTCATCCTCATCCTTAAATATATTCGTCGAATAGTAAACCATAAATGGACTTTGTTGGCCCCTGAAAATCACAAACACGTCCTTATTGTTGGTAAACGCGTATATCAGCTCCGATAGGACGCCAGGGGACATAACAGGTTCGTAGTAATATACTGTGATGAAATCGCTTTGGTCAATTAATTGATAATCTCTCATAACGGTCTGCTCGTATATATCTTGGTTGCAGGCTATCTTGTCATCATCGCTTAACCCAGACTCGTCATCTATCCATCCTGGGTCAAATACTATATAGCCTGCGTCTTCCAGCTTCTTTCTGAATTCATCCTTTTCTTCCATATTCTTGGCTGCCTTGTTAACATAGGTGATCGGATAACTCAGATACGTCTTATACCGCCGCATCCCTGTAATCAACTTTAGGAATGAGGAAGGAGTGATGGAAAAAGGTATTGTGTAAAATTTCTTCCTCTGATATTCTGCGAGTGATTTTGTAAGTAGAAATTCCTCGTCCCGCCATATTAATATCTCTTTACTGTTGAGTTTGCTACGCCATTGCGGGCTTTCCCCAAGCCTCCTTAAAACTCTGGGTAGGCTGTCTATAACATTTACATATATATCCGGATTAAGCAGGTGTAAATAATGGAAATCGAGGGCTGAGGTTAGATGTTTCCTCCATCTGAAGCTGGCATGTGTAGCAACTATAGTCGTCTTTTTGTGCGAATCTGCTATTATTTTTTCAAAAACGGCAGATCTCAAATACCTTAATGAAATAGGGGATAGGTCAAGGATCTTTTCCTCCTTGATCGTGAAATTTAGTTCCTTCGCCAGCTCATACATCATATTACCGAAGTCGAAAGCGTTCAGTGAAAGCCCATCCTTATTTTCCTTTACGCGCATCATGAGTTCCTTCCTTCCACTTCCGCTTATTCCTGTCATGAGAATTTTTTCCAATTTGAAATAAATAACTACACATATTTTTAAATATTTCTAATGATTGAACCATTTTAGGAGTATTCAACCATCCCTAGAATGATATGTGGGATGCATCGTTGAAGTAAATGAAGTGTATAGCTGAAGAAATTTACACGCTATATTGTTTACATACTTAGTACGACATAATAGGACTAGATGATTAGATACAGATAGAAAGGCACCGTCATCATGAAGATTGGTGACGGGCACTATCTGTACATAGCGCGGAGCGTCTTAAACAGCCAAAAGAAGAGGGCATAGTTGTAGGGTAAAAGATACCCGAGCGCGGTCACTCCAGAGGGCCCAGTAAAGCTAAATCAGAAGGCTGATGAGGAACTAAGAATACCTACCATGCAAAATGAGCAGAGAATAATACGTAATTTGTTCAACTGCTCAGCCTGTAAACGCGTCAAACATGTAATGGAGTTATTGGGTTATTAGCTCAACCGCTCAATTTAGAATTCTCAAAGAAACTTAACTGTAATTAGCGGAGAACGAGGGCGGGTCCTAATATCGCTCTTATGCATATGCTTCTATGGTACTTCATTAAGTAGGCTCATTAAAGGATAACGGTTGGAATTAATACAGGGCGTTATAATCACCCTTCAATTTGATCAATAATATTTAGTTAGTTCATTGGGCGTGAGATATATTAATCCCTCTGTAAAAAATACAAGGGCTCCTTAAGGACAGATTGAATAGCATAGAATATAGATTTTTAATAATATAAATTTCTAATTATATATATAAATGTCCATATTAATATAATATAAGAAAGGAAAGTATAAATACCTCAAAACATATACTATCTAAACTATGGGATTCAATGGTATTGCGGGTTCCCTTAGTTCACCAGGTCAGATCCCTTGGCCGATAATATTTGGTTATTTTGTTATAGCGATTGGGATCGCGGTCTGGGTTGGAAGGCGTAACGGTGGATTAGGAAGGCTAAATACGTTAGATTATGTCTATATAGGAGTAGGTGGTGCATTTGCGGTCGTATGGGATTTCTACCTTGGAGCGTTTATAGGCAGGGCGATTCCGTCGACACCATTCTTCGATATTTCCTTTATCGGGGAGTTCCTGATAGTGCTGGTCATAGTGTCCGTAGTGAGGAAATTCGGGGTGGGGATGCTGACCATGTTTGTATATACCCTACTGGGTGATCTCTTTCATTACGGGTTCGGCGGCGAGCCTGTATATCTTTTTTATGAAGCACTTACATACGGGCTCTTTTTTGATCTTATGATAGTGGCATCGAGGGGGAACATATTTGGAGTAGCGGGCAAGATAAGGAATTCTGTCAATACTACAAGGTGGGTAGGATCCTTAGAGGGCGCGATAATTGGATACCTATTTGGAGCCATTCCATATGCCATATTTTGGTTAGGCTTCTTTGCGCCGTTCGTATATGGTGGAGTTGTGACGTGGGGCAGGATATACTTCTTGCTCTGGGCATATGGAATTTCTAACGTTCCGGTCGGGATACTAGGGTCCTTCATAGCTCGGAGAGTCGCTACAGCTGTCGGAGTGTAGGTGACAGGGTAATAATGCCATCAGCAAACCCCCCTGGGTCTACGACGTCAATTCCAACATCACCACCCGCGCGACAGAAGCAGATGACCCCTGGCACCCTCTCTGTGCTGGTGATGCTTGTTGGTGTAATAGTACTTATAATAGCGTTTATGACTCGGGGTTCGCCATCCGCACCCTATAACTACTTGGACTTGACCATAATGAGCCTCATGGGTTTACTGATGATCGGCGTTGGATATTGGGATTATAGGAGAAATAGGGTAGGTACGACAAGCCTTACCAGCGTATATATCCTATTGATACTAGGGATAATAACATTCTTCCTCTTTTCACACGTCTATGGTACGCCTTGGCTTGTAGCTGCGCACCTCTATATCTTCCCAATATCGTTCAAGGGAAACCCCTTCTACTGGGGGCCTTATTTCTTGCGAGATCAATACAGCCTTACGACCTACTCAATGGGGTTCCTGGTTATTATACTGTCGCTTGGTGAGTGGGTCCTCATAAGAAGAAAAAGGGGACAGACTTCTGCAAAATAAGTAAGCCGTTAGATGATGTATGATGACCGATGAGAAAAAAGGGATAGGTACGGATGTCCTTGAGCAACAGGCAGTTCGGCAGTTAACCTCAAGGAACGTAGTGGAAATCAGTGGACTGTCATTTAGGTACCTGGGTAGGGATGAAGTTGCAATCCAAGCGGATAATTTCAAGCTCAAGGAGGGTGAGTCGGTTCTGATAGTGGGAAAATCGGGTGAAGGGAAGTCCACCTTTGTCAATTGCATAAACGGTGTCATTCCTCACATATCCGGTGGTGAGCTGAAGGGGGAAGTAAGAGTATATGATAAATTGGTAAAGGATACGCCCATGTCAAAACTGTGTGTTGATACAGGAACCCTTTTGCAGGATCCGGAAAGTCAAGTCCTAAATTATCTGGTAGAGGAGGAGGTGGCCTTTGGGCCGGAAAACCTCGCGCTTCCGCCTGACGAAATAAGGGACAGGGTTACTGAAGCTATAGCTGAAACTGGGATATATAACATCCGTGATAGGGAGACCTATGTGCTATCCGGAGGGGAGCTGCAGAGGGTGGCCTTGGCCGCTGTACTGGCGATGAAGCCAAGCCTTTTAATTCTGGACGAACCCACTTCCAACATAGACCCAGCTGCTACGCAGAAGATATTTGAATTGCTAAGAGGGCTGAGGGGGCGCAAAACCATGCTTGTAATTGAACATAAGGTGGAGAGGATGCTACCATATGTCGATAGGATAATGCTGATAGAGAAGGGAAGGATCAGTTTGGATATACCCAAACAGGATCTTGTTAACCATATCGAGGAGCTGAATGAAGCCGGGGTAGAGATACCACCGACTTACTTTTATGCCAAGCAACTTGGGCTTGATAACGTTGATGTAACATACATAAGACAGAAGATAAGGGAAAAGGGGATAGTATTAGCGGTACCTGAACGCAGGAAGGCCGAGAGGACGCTCATGCAAGTAGATGCTAGGGTGTCGGTTATGAGCAAGATCAAAGGCCAGAATACTGAGAAGGTCCTCCTAGATGCCAGCTTGAATTTAGGTGAAGGGGAGGTACTCGCCATGATGGGCCAGAACGGTGCTGGCAAGTCGACCTTCTTAGAGGCTATCATGGGATACCTCGACAAGACATCGGTCAACTTTAAGGTAAGGCTTGTCGTAGATGGTGAAGACCTGAGCAAGACATCAATCCAAACGAGGGGAAAGTATATCACCTTCGTACCTCAGACATTCGAGTTGACTATAGTAACTAACAAGGTTGAAAGCGAGGTTGCGTACTCACTAAAGCAACATGGCGTTAAAGATTATAAGAGCAAGGTCGAGGAGCTGCTGGAGATGTATTCGCTAACGGAGGTAAGGGGTAAGGACCCTCTAGCTTTAAGCATGGGTCAGGAAAGGCGGGTGGCGATGGCATCAGCTCTTGGGTCCGGCGCAAAAATAATAATGCTTGATGAACCTACCTCTGGCCAGGACTTTTATCACAAGGGAATGCTTGGCAAGGAAATAAGGAAGCTCCAAACGCTGGGTTATTCATTTATCATCGTAACACACGATTCTAGGTTCGTCTATAACTACGCGGATAGGATGGTGGTCCTGAGCCAAGGTCACAAAGTCCTTGAAGGCACTCCTGAAGAAGTCTTCCTGGAGTCAGAGAAATACAGTATTCCTCCGCCTACCGACTATTACCTGAGGGTTTAAACATGCTGCTAAATTATATATTGATCAATATAATTAGTTGGCTTATCCTCTTCTGGGGTGTTGCGATACCCATACTTATATTGCTAAAGTTCGTAGGCCTCACGGGCTTCAGGTACGTCACCAGATTTGAAAAACACGATTCATTTTTTTACAGGA
Organism: archaeon; assembly: GCA_021798095.1. Taxonomy (GTDB): domain Archaea; phylum Thermoproteota; class Nitrososphaeria; order Conexivisphaerales; family UBA164; genus JAJZYL01. Next base: position 5,724 of record JAJZYL010000011.1, read on the forward strand.
TGAATCCGGTGACAAAGCTCGCGCTTGGTGTGGGTGCGACGGTAGTAGCTTCAACAACGGCATGGTTCATAGGGGCTGGGCTGACCGTTATTCTGCTGATTTTGTTCTTTTCCTTAAAGGATGGGAGGAGGAAGTTCATGCTTGGGATTTACATAATAATAATGACGGTCGTGGGTGTAACCTGGACTTATGCCCCTTATACCCCCATCCTCGTGCTCAATGAGGCTGGGTTCACCACATATACAACCATATGGGTTTGGCCTGGATATTTCGGTGTGATGGGCTACCTGCATGACCTGACCCTTCAGGCGTTGATCTATGGCATGCAGATATCCATGAGGTTTACTGCGGCGTTATTGGCAGCCCTCGTTTTAGTCATGACCAGTACACCATCAGGAATCCTGCGCGGGCTCAAAAAGGTTGGGATGCCCGAGGAACTGAACTTCGCAATGGTGGTAGCCATGAGGTCCGTGCCAAGGATCTTCGATGGAATCGATGTCACCGTCAAGTCACAGTTCATGAGGGGGTTGGGCTCGAATCATACCAAATACCTGTGGCCGTTCTATACGTTATATGCGGCTGTGGTATCCATCTTACCGGTGTTCATCTACCTCCTCAAAGGGGCAAGAAATACGGCAATATCAGCCGATACTAGGGCCTTCAGGGCGTTTCCGAAGAGGACATATCTAAACCCAATGGTGTTTACAAGGCTCGATTATATCGCGTTCGTCTTCATTGGGATAATGATAGCCTTCGTAGGAGTAGCAATTGAGCTCGGCTGGGGCAGAGCTATCCCGTACGTGGGGTTCTAGGGGGTTCATATGATGAAGAAAACACATTTGATTCTAAGTGTGGCCTTGATCTCCTTAGTGTTGGTGATGAGCGCATCGGCCGAGGCGTTTGCACAGTCGGAGGCGACAAACACCACCCGGACGCCAATTCAACATGTCATAATGATAATGTTGGAGAACCACAGCTTTGACAATATATACGGCGTCTTTCCCACTGATAACGGCACCATAAACAACCCCATCGTCGATAACATGACAGTGCCCATCAACCTCCTGCAGCTTCACCCGGCGCCAACCGAGGACGGGGTTACGATACACGCTGTCCCGGCGGGCACATACTGGACCGCGGACCCCAATGAGGGGTATTCTGAATATCATACGGATTGGAACCACGGCCAAATGAATGGCTTTGTGAGCGCATCAGGATCACAATCCATGACGTATTTTGACCAAAATCAGTTAGCCATAGAATGGGATTGGGCTGAGGAATACGGCATAGGCGACAAGTACTTCTCCACCCTATTGACAGAGACCGATCCTAACAGGGTGGCTTCGCTAGCCGGCTTTGCTCCAATTTCGAGCGATGAAGGTCCGCCGCCCTATATCCCTGTTAATGAATCCATTTTCGGCGAACTCAGCCATTATGGCGTAAGCTGGGGTTACTACGTGCTCAGCCCCTCCCCTAGCATATTCCCGCTGGATTACTTTGGCGGTATTGGTCAGTACTCTTCGCACATTAAAAGTTGGCCCCAGTTCTTCAATGAGCTTAAAGGCGGCGGATTCCCATCAGTATCATGGATAATGGCCACTGGGGGTGGGACGTCAAACGTCTATGACCAACATCCCTCTTCTAATATGACAGTAGGAGAACTCTGGGTAAATAACATCATCAACGGCGTGATGAACAGCAAATATTGGAATAGCAGTGTAATCTTCATAACCTATGACGAGTGGGGAGGATATTATGATCAGGTGCCCCCGCCCGTTGTCGATGGCGTGCAGCTCGGAGGCAGGGTACCGTTAATAGTGGTTTCCCCTTATGCGAAGGAGGACTATGTATCGAATACCATACTTAACCACGATTCTCAGATAGCATTTGTCGATTACAATTGGGGGCTTCCTGCCTTGAACCAATTTGTGGCTGACACCAATTTGCCGCTTGACTTCTTTGATTTCAATCAGCCATATTCGGGCGGCAATCTCGTGAGATCGCCCCTACCGCTGAGTAATTCCACAGGTTACCCAATTCAGCCACAGATGCCCTTCGTCGAGCTACCATATTCGCGAAGCGGATCGAGCTCTGTAACGTTAGCCTCCCTGGGGGCACCGATCTATACATTAAGGGATACTTCATATACACCATTCTACCAATCGACCTATGCCGTGATAATCGTTGCGGTAGCCCTGCTTGCCGCTCTCCTGGCAGTTTCCATATTAAGAAAGAAGAGAATGGCCCATGGAACATCAGGACGAGAGCGACCCTGATTGTCCCCGCAGGCGGTAGCCCTGGCTCGGCGTACAATAATGGGCCTATGGAAGCCTTACGGTTCTATTAAATCTCCATCAGGTAGTGAACTATGAATTGGATTGTTGCAGACGCGATAAGCTCGTTTATCATTCTGGTGGGAATTGGCCTGCCCATCTTCATATTGCTCAAGGCAATAGGTATCACCGGTTTCAAGTATGTTACAAGATACGAAAAGTATGACTCATTTCTCTATCGCATGAATCCGGCAACCAAGTTATTACTGGTAGTACTAGCTACGGTAGTGGCTTCGACGACCATATGGTGGGTGGCAACAAGCGTAAGTCTTACCTTCCTTGGCTTGTTCCTCACATTAAAAGAGGGAAGGCGGAAGTTTCTCCTTGGGTTATATATATTGCTGATGACGGTATCGGGCATAGCCTGGACTGACGCAACTTCCTTTGGACCATTTTTTCTACATAGAATTCAACATGTAGTGGTGGTCTGGGTCTGGCCTGCATCTTTCGCCTCACTGGGATTTAGGGTACCCCTTACATTGCAGGCGCTTGTTTTCGGACTCGAAGCATCCATGATATATATGCCAACGGTCCTAGCAGGGCTACTACTGATAATGACCACTACACCTTCGGGTATCCTGCGCTCGCTTAAGAAGATAGGACTGCCAGATGAACTGAACTTCGCCATCGTCGTAACGATGAGGATAATCCCGAAGATATTTGACTCTGTCAACATAACAATTCACTCACAATTCATGAGGGGGCTTGGATCTAGGGGTTCGAAGATACTATGGCCGGTATACGTAATATTGGCCGCAGTGATGTCCGTTATGCCCGTATTAATCCACCTACTTAAGGAAGCAAAGGACACAGCAATAGCGGCAGATACCAGGGCCTTCAGGGCTTTCCCTCACAGGACATATATGACACCCATGGTGTTTACGAAGCTTGATTACACCGCTTTTCTAATAGTAGCCATTGTAATAGCAGCAATATCTGTAGGTGTCTTACTGGGCCTAGGCAGGTTTACTGGATACCTGATACTATTGGCCTAGGGGGATCAACTATGACCAGTGTTCCCCTTCCTTTAAAATAAATAGGAGGTTGGTTAGATTATACCTTTAAATCCCCTTCCCAAGGAGAATAATATTAGACCGGCAGCTAGTGCTGCGGTTGCGGCATAAATATAGGAATAAAACGGTCCAAAGTAGTATAGAACGCCCATTATGATATTTCCTATTAGTAAGCCCAAGCTCCTTGCGGAAGTGAGAGCCCCCATACCTCTTCCTCGCTCCCTTTCGGGTTTAATCTGAGTTATAAGGCTAGGCTCCAATGTATCTATGGTGCCCACGGCCATCCCAATGATGACGACCGAAAGGTACATTCCAATGAGGCCGAGCTTGAATATATAGGTCAGGCCAAATAGCAGTGTGCCAATCGCGGATAGTATATACCCCATAAAGCTGAGTGATGGTATCAGTCTCAACCTTCTGCTTCCGATAATGTACCCAAACATGGCAGAGGCGAGGAGGAATAGTAGGTATGATGCAAACCCAAACGCATCGCTTTTCTGGCTCTGGACTATCGTAAGTATGGGAAATCCGAGGCTGTAGAAGCTGAATCCATAGAGGGCAGTTGCTGTTATTACTCCCATATATGCCCCCCGTGTCACATGAACCCTGCCTTCAGCCACTGGCTCCTGCTGCCTTGGAGCTGTAACCTTCTTCTCCTTTACGAAGACCAGAAGCACAGTGGCAACAGCGATGGGGGCTGCTGTAGCAAGCATAATTTTGGGGAGTGGGATATTCAGATGGAGTAATATAAGCAGGATGGTTATGGAGATGACGCCGCCGCCGACGTCCAAAGCGTTCAGGAAGCCGAAGACCCTTCCCCTATTCGTGTCGTCAGTTTCCTGGCTTATAAGGGCCTTTCTAGACGGCGATCTAAAGTTTCTGAATAGCCAGCCTGATGTAAATAGCCCAGCGCTTTCATATAGGGAAGTAGCTATGCCGCTGAGTGATAAAAGCGGTATAAATGCGTTGCCAATGATAGCAACCTTCTTCCTTCCATATTTGTCTGCTAGCCTGCCTCCCGCATATCCAAGGAATGAGCCTAGCCCATATGATATACCCATCACAATTCCGTAGACATATACGGGAGCGTGAAACATTATAACCAAAAGTACTGGGAGTGCCGCAATAACGGTTTGATACCCCATATCTGAGAAGAATGCAGATAACGATATTAAAAGAACATTTCTGTTAATGAATTTATACATATGGAGTTCAATAAGAGGTATTATATAAATTATTTAAACGTTTATTTGAAGCCGGCTGTGGGACTCGCATGTAAATGTCCAGCCGTCCCTTTGCAGTTAGCCTGTGACCGATATTAACCTAGCGGTTTGGACCGGGGGTAGCGGTTGGCCATGCCCCGCCTTTTCCGCACACATGCATAAACGCTCAAAGGCACAGTTTGACGCTTAACGGAGGCGAGGCGCCCGTACTCATAATTAAAAGCTCTACGGCTCAGTCCCACAGAAATGGTTCTGGCCGGCCGCTCTATCCCCGTCTGTCCTCCCTAGGCTGCGTCACCTCCTTCCTCTTCCGCGGCGACGTCGCTGCTTCTGCCGTCCAGCTTCGACAGCTTTGACCTGGTGAGCCTTCGTCCTCCCACCTCTATTTCTGTCCTGTAAGCATCATGTGGTACATCATCCCGGCAAGCTTCTTCATTGTCAATACGTGGGCCATCTTCCCCGAACCGGTCCTCCCCTTCACCCTGATGCAATAATCATGTATGACACCGCTGCGCTCCATCACCGTGTTCACGGCTATGGAAAGCGCCCACCTGGCCCTGGATGGACCGTCCTTGGACATCCTTCCGACCCTCCTTATCTTCCCGCTCTCCCTCGTCACATGGATTATGCCGAGGAAGCTGGCAAGGTGGTCGAAATCGGGGAACCTGTGGGGGTCCCCTATGTACGATGCGATAAGGGACGCCAGGTAATAATATATGCCGGGTACGGTCATCAGCAGCTTCACGTATTTGTCCTCCATGCACAGCTCCCTTATCCTCATCTCGACCGGCCCACACTGCTTCTGGAAGAACTCAAGCCTGTCCATCAATCATCATGCCGATCACCAGGTCCCTGTCGTCACCGAAGCTCAGGGACCTGATGGCCCTCCTCCTCAGGGCTGAGAAGTTATCGGAACCCGGTGGTAGGGATCCGTATACCCCCTCCCTCTTCAGGTACCCTATGATCGAGGCCTTCATGGAGCCAATTTCCGCCCCCAGCCTGACCCTCTGCACGAGCAGGTCCCTCCTGATCTGCCCCTCCCTGCTCAATAAGTGCGACTCCGGCAGCATGCCAACCATCAGCAGCTTCGCGATCTTAAGGCTGTCCACCCTGTCGTTCTTCTTCTTTGACTTCGTAATCCACTTCAGCTCCTTTGGGTGGGCAACCGTGACATCCTCGTACCCCAGCTCCCTGAGCCTCCTGTACACCGGGTAGGCCATCCCGGTGGCCTCAAACCCGATCCTTGCGTCCTTGGGCACCCTCTCCGCGAACGCCCTGTACCCTTCCTCGTTCGTGGGGAAGTCGAACACGTCCTTCACGTCACCGTCCGGCGACAGCGTGGTGCTCACGCTTACGCTGTCGCCAAGGTCTATTCCTACGGATTCCATTGTCGTTATCATATTCCCTTTCTTTCCATTCTTCCCTTTATTCATTTTTCATCTGCCTCCTATGGCGGCTCCCCGGTTGACCGGGAGCCGCAGCAAAGGGACGGCCGTTCAGGACATTTACATATCAATCAGAGGCTCAAGGGAGCGTCGGCCTACGTGATCAGGCATCAGCTCTGGGACCGGGTGAAGGGTAAGCTGTGGGGCGACTCGTTCTGGAGCGACGGCTACTTCTACAGATCGGTCGGATCGACCACAGCAGAGACCGTGCGGTACTATGTCCAGAACAGTCAGAGGAAGCACTGGATTACGCCGAATTACAAGCAGGTGCAGGAGGAAGTGGAAATCAAGGAACAGGCTAGGCTGGCAGACTTCATCTAGACCCGTTGTAGTTCAGCCTTCCGAGAAACTTCTCGGCCATCATCGGGCTAACGAGCAGCCAGATATTATATTGATGGAGTATTATGGAGTAATAAAACGGCAGCAACCCGCTAAACGGTTTGTTCTGACAGGTCGTCCTAGCCACGGACCCCCTTATGCCGCAGTACCCATTCTATTTATTTCTCATCTCTTGCTGTATCACACTGCGGATTGAACAAATGTCCCAGCAGTCCTTTATGTGATCCACCTTCCTTTGGCCTTTATTTATCAATATGATGGCAGGTGTAAACGTACCAGCCAATTATTATGCTGATAACACCACATTAGGTACATAAACTCAGTGCGTCCCCTTCTTTCCCCCTCTGAGTTCACTTTGTTCCGACAGCCTCGGTTCTGCTATTATATAATACCTCGCGCCGGCCCATGGCCACGGTAAGGAGCCACCTGAATAACCATGTTTATCTATTATTTTACTATTAACTGGTAGGTACATAGAATCAATTGGTATTAGCTGCTGGCTTTTAGCATCTTAACTAGGACATCGGGATAATCAGAAGTCAAATCGTCGGCACCTATTGATAACATGTTTCTAACATCAGCTGCGTCATTGATGGTCCAAACGCCGATCTTTAGCCCCCCCTTGTGTAATAATTCAACATCATCACCATCAATAAGCCCATAAAATGCTTGTATCCACTCGGAGCCTAGTTTTCTGGCCTTATCAATAAACCATAAGGGCTTGCCGAATATCAGAATACCTGTCGTTGCGCGTCTATCCAACTCTGATATATTTTTGATTGCGTCGAAATCGAATGATATGAACTGGATATTATCGAGCATCTTCCTGGATTTCACGGCTTCCAACAGCTTTTCCTCGATATGCGGATATACCTTTGAACTGTGTTTTAACTCGATCTTGATTTTAAATTCGGAGAAGGCGTCCAGCACTTCCTCAAGAAACGGAACGTTGGTCCCCTTCCATTTATCCCCAAACTTGATGCCAGCATCGAGCCTCTTTATTTTATCAGAATTCATGGATATAATAGCCCCTTCGCCATCAGTAGTCCTGTTTACTGTATCGTCATGCATTACAACAAGCTTACCATCCCTACTCTCATGGACATCCAATTCGAATCCATCCACGCCCATTTTAGTGGCTATATCAAATGATGGAATTGTATTTTCTGGTGCATGTCCTCTTGCTCCCCTGTGGCCGTACAAAAGCGGATTCATATGGTAGAAGCTTCAGAAGTTAGATATAAACATTGTCAGCCAGCATACGTTAGTTTCTTTCCACTCATTATTAGCGTGAAGCGGGTGCCAACCCAAAAGCTGATAATTGCGTGATTACGGACAGATATTGTAGCTATCTGGTATAGATTCACCGATCCTTCAGACAACGGCCAATCTCAACCTCCTAGAATTATCGTTAAGGTATTTTGGCATACCGCTTGTTTGTCATCAATAATCGCCTCTGCCATACCTTAATGCGCTGATAGCTAAAGTTGAGGTGCTTTAGGCATGGACTATATGTCTTGGGTTGGAAGATGAACCTGTAACGGTGAGCGTATTACTTGCGGTTTGTTCTTCCCCTCAACAATGACATGGGCATCGCGATTGTTGCGGTTATAGCGGCAACGGCCGCCGAATATTTGATTCCCATCATAAAATGCGATATAAGGCTAGCTGGAGCTCCCCCTCCAAAAATGAAGATGCTAAGCAAGGATGAAAGCGGCACATAGAACAGAATAATAGGGATTAGCAGCGAAAAACTAAGTATAGAGCCAAAATTTCTGAATAAGGACATTATTCCTGAAGTCAATCCCCTTTTATTTGGGGGCGGAATACCCATTATAAATTTATTGTTTGGCGAATTGAACATGCCTGCACCGATTCCAACGACTGTCATGTAAACGCTCAAACTATACGGTGAGGTGTTTGTTGCTACCGTAGATAGCATCCACATACCGGATGCGACCAAAAGTAGTCCAACGGAAGCTATTATAGATGCATCTCCTCTGTCCGCCAGTTTACCACTTATTGGGGAAATTATTGACCAGGATGCCGCAAACGGAATCATGTAAAATGCCGCTTGAAGCGGCGACATACCATAAGGTCCTTGAAATATTAGGGTTAAAAGAAATATCAATGACCCTGTGGCTATCCCATTTAGCAGATTAACCGCCATTGAAATGCTAAATGATCTATTTGAAAAGAGTTGAGGATCAAAAATTGCGTTGCTAGACCTTCGTTCTATGTATAAGAGGGCCCATATCAAGGCTATCATTGCAAATATCGAGATATAGTATATGCTCGGATTCAAGTTTAGCATTGGGAATATCGTGAGCACGATGCTCGTATAGGTGATTATGATGGAGAATAATACAGCCCCCGTCCAATCAATTTTGGATTCGTTTTTACTTTCTGGTATCCCTTTGAGCTTGCCAATGCTCCAGAGCAATGCTATTATACCGACAGGTACGTTATACCAAAAGACCCATCTCCAGGAGATCACCGTAAGTATTCCCCCAATTATTGGGCCAATCGCAAAGCCGGCTGAGACGGCTATCTGATTCACGCTCAGCGCGAAGCCCAGGTTTCCTTTTTTTGAAAATACTTCAGTGACCATGGCGCTTGAATTCGTCATTATAAAGGCAGCACCTATCGCCTGAAAAACGCGAAATATTATTATGAAAAGGGGTGATGGTGAAAATCCGAGTACAAGTGAAAAGATGGTGAAAATGACAATCCCAAGCCTGAAGGTGTTTGCTCTGCCGATCCTATCCGTCACTGCGCCAATTATTGTCAGCACTGAAACCAGCGCTATCAAGTAGGAAATAATTATCCAAAGTGTATATACCAGATTAACGTGAAACTGAACCATTATCGATGGCAGGGCTAGTATTAGAGCGCTGCCTGCCATACCGCTCAACGCCGCTGCGAAGGTTGTTACAGATAGTAATTGCCTACCATTTTCCATGGAAGGTGAGCGCTTATCGAGCCGTTAAAAACTTTGTTGAAGACATATTATAAATAGAAGGCGGCCAGTATAATCAATATAGGATGCGGATCAGTGTGCTGCCCCGTACACATTCATGTGATTGCATTAGGCTTAACGGTATAATACGAATCCAGAATTAATCGAATGCCTTTGCAAGGAAGCGGAAGCTGTGCTGTACGGTATAGATTATTGCGTATAGAAACGGGTCACGTCCCAGTGAACGGGTTCAGGGCTAGGGCATCTAGCGGGAACCA
>JAJZYL010000170.1 GCA_021798095.1 archaeon
ATTTCGTGAGGCGCCAGATCGCGCAGGTAGTCCGAAAACCTTACATCACCCTCCGTCCTTATTATCGACCGAATGGCCACTTCAACGTCATCAGGGGTTATCCTGCGTCCCCCTCCGCTGCCCTGAAGCTCCCTCCCGAGCAGCTGAAGGTTGAACGGCAGCCCGCCGCTGACTTGAAGCAGCGTCTCCCTTGCGTTTTGTTCCCACTTGAAGCCCCCCATGTAATGCTCGATGAACTTCCCAAGTTCCTGCATTTCGAACGGTGCGAGCGTCCTCATCAGGAGGCCGTTGTAGAACGGGGCCCTTTTGCTGAACGCCACCAGCTCCAGGGTGCTCCTGTATGACCCGGCTATCACCAGCTTGGTCCTCCTGAAATCTTCATGAATCGTCCTGATGAGGCCGAACACGCTTTCGCCGGCCTTCTGGTTGTACCTTCCGTACTGCAGCTCCCTGAGGGTTGGGAATTCGTCAAGCATGAGGACGCTGCGCCTGCCCGTCATTTCACTGAGGTGCTCTGTCAGCATGAACGCCCCCGTCATGGCCTTCTCGATATCGTCGCTCTCCCTAGTCATATAGGACACTGCCATCTCCAGATCGTTCTGGGCGGCGATGGTCAGCTTTAATCCGGAGAGGAAGGCCTTTATCGCTCCTGCGCCGACCGACAGCAGCTCTTCAAGCCTGAACTTGCTGGGAAGGTACCGCCAGAACGACGCTATGGCGTTCCTGGACAGGACCCGCACAAATTCGTCGACCGTCCTCGGCGCGATATTCCACATCGATACGTATATCACCGGCGTGCCCCGGGCCTCCAGGAGCCGCTTCGTTTCCTTCAGCACGCTCGTCTTTCCGGTGCGCCTCAGCCCGTAGATCAGGAAGCCGATCTGGTTTTCTGAGCCAAGCTCCCGCTCAAGCTCCCCGATGATCTTCTCCCTGCCCACCAGATCCGGGCCGGTTACGGGCGTGAGCCTGAATCCCATACAATGGGGGTAAGGTTATACATATATAAGATTATACATGTTCTGATCCTGCTGTCTTTTGAGAATAAGCTCATCTAAAGGCGGGTGATAAGGGAATACATATCAAGGCATGGCGCTTTTAAAGGAAGGTATGCCATAACTGACGACCCTCTGTAGAATGAAAATAGACAGCAGCAGCCCGTCACCACCTTTTTAAGCCCGTTTTGCCCAATAAAAGGTGTATGCCTTCAGGTGTCAGAAAGAGGAGGAAGGGCGTTAGCCGTACTACTGCCGCATTTGCGGTGGTGATAATAATCATAATCATCGGTGTGGGGATATTCATGCTACTCAGTGCTGGCGGGCTGGCTAACATTGGAATCGGGGGAAACGGAAACTCTACAACTAATAATCAAATATGGGCTATTACGCTTAACACTACAAACACTGCGCTCGCTAAATCCATAGATGTTGGCCCGGTATTTAACCCAGCAACTCCGCCGCTAATTCTCCAACCGAACGTGAATTATACCTTCCAAGTAACCATTGTAGAATTGAATACGAACCTCAAGCCAATTCAACCACAACAACCAATAACTGTAGGTGGTGGCGTAAGCTCTCCAAATATCTCTAATACAGCGCCAATTACCTTTTTGATTAACCAAAGGCCTGCTACACAATACTTTGTCACCCCTCCATTCAATGTGACAATGATGATAATGGTTGCCCCCAACGCTAATGGCTATTTAATTATAAGTGGTAGTATAAATAATGAAGTAATAACATGGGGCGTTATGATTCATGTAGAAAGCGCATCTTAATTATGGTGTAACCATTCCGCTGCTGCCACTACTCGATAGATAACCATAATATCCTATAAAATTAACAGTTGCATCGATCTGTAATGAACCTCCTGTATACTCACCTATTTCCCACGCGTATGCCCCCCCACTAACTGTATCAGTAGGAGCAGGCCCACCAGTACCACTCCCTTCATTATTTGACCAGTAAACATTAATAACAAAACTCGATATTGCTCCTACATTCGATCCATCTGCTGTTGAAACGACACCGTTTACTTCGATTACGTTTCCGCTTAACCCGACGTGTACACTAACGCTCGTTGGCGTGTAGTACGTAGCAGTGACGAAGGTATCGCCGCCTGGGCTCACTGTTACCGAAGAAGGTGCACTATAAACACCCGCTCCGTATTGTGAATTACCATAAGAAACTGAATACGTGCCCGGCATGACGTACTGCCCATCGGCACCACCAGACCACGTGATGCTCGTAGTTTCCGGGCCAGTGAAGGTGGCTGTGGAATACGCGTTCGCGTTAGTACCGTAGTCCAACGCCGAGTAAAATAATTCGCCCTCTTCCTCGAAGTTCGCCCCGATTGAAGTTGGCGCATATATGTTGAACTGGTATGGATTGCCGCCCGAAACACCAGTCCACGATGAAAAATACCAATCAGCAGATGGAGATGCGGTCACAGTCACCAGCGTACCCTCATTATACCAGCCCCCGCCCGATACAGAACCAGAGCCAGAGTTCACATACGCATTAACGTAAAGCTGTGTAGTGTAGGAAGCCGTGATGGTGGTGGA
>JAJZYL010000171.1 GCA_021798095.1 archaeon
ACACGGTATTCCAGCGCCCGGCCGTTCTGATAATTCCGGTTAGGCATGGACCAGCCTCCTACTACTATTGCAATGTTTCTCATGCGCATTTTCCATAATATCATCATGCCCCCTCAGTTCAATTCCGGCTTTCCTCAGCGCCACTATGGCCAACTCCAGCTTGTCCTCTCCTATCGTTGCTGACGCAACCTGCCTCTGTTTTGTGGACTTTGTCGTGGGATCCCAGGCGTATTCCTCGATCCTAAGGAGATAATGGACGGTCATTTCTTACTCACCCTCCCCTGGCGTTGTACCATGCTGTCTTTGGACATGTATCTCCCATTCGCCGTCATCTTTGCAGAACCAGCGCTCTTTCCCATCCGCATCCGTCATGTGGTCTTTGCACCTGACGTAGATCTTGCCATCCTTTGCTGTCATTTCTTTGATCAGATCGTCAAAATGGCCATTTTTTAGGAGGGTAGGAATTCCGCCGGAACCGCCGGAACCGCCGGAACCTGGACTTGTTTCATCAACCTTTTTTTGCCCAACTTCGACTTTTGTCGAACCGCCGGAACCGCCGGAACCTTTGAACCTTACCCCCCGCCAGCAGTCCACCGTTTTGGCCCCTTTCCCCCCCAGCTTTGGGGAGGACTGGCTGACCGGTATCTTGGTCTTGAACATGTCATTAAACTTCCGCTGGCTGTAAACATTTACTATCCCATTGTCATAGCACCATTTAGTGTATGCATCATAGATTTCCTGCCTTGGCGTGTCGGCCCCCGGCTCCGGCTCCAGCATGGCGTCGATGAACCTGCGGAGGTGGTCGGCCTTAAGTATCCACGACTCCCTTGTGGCGTCTATGTCATCGTCATGCGCAAACTTCCCCCTTGCAATTAACTCTTTCAATGTTTTTATAACAAGATTGAGGATCCCGCTGAGCTCCTGCGGTGTTGTAAGCTTGGCAGGCAAATCCGGGTCGCATTTCTCCTTCTCAAATTCCTGTGTGAACTCAGTGATTTTCCACCGCCGGAACCATGCGTCGGAGGAATCAAGGACTTCAGGCAGCTGGTTGGCGGAGTAGAACAGCTTCGAGAACGGCCTGAAAGTGAACGGGTCCCTGTTCTTCTTTTCAACTGTTATCGCATCACCACTGATTATCGACTTGATTATCCCAGTGGCCTTGATCTCTGTGGCCGAAATGTCGCTGTAGATATTCACGAGCTTCCCGTCAAGCTCAGCCGGCTTGAACCTGTTAAGCTGGAGGTCCTGGACCGCGATCGATGAATAGTTCCTGGGCCCTATCAGCGCTTCAAGCACATAGAGCAGGGTGGACTTGCCATTCCGCCCGTTGCCAACCCACATGAACCCTTTCTGCAGCTTCGCTGTCCTCCAGAGGACAGCTGCGAACTCCTCCATTATATCCTGGGCCTTCCCCTCTTCCGGCATTATTTCCCTTAATGTCTTCTCGAAAAGAGGCGCCCTTGCCTCCGGGTCGTAGACCACCGGCAGCTTGATCCTTGAATAATACTCGGGGGTCTCCGGTGATACATTCCCAGTCCTGATATCGAGCAGCCCGTTCGCCAGGTGGATGATGTTCTCGTCCTTGTCGAATTCCTTCCTGTCAATATATGACCCCCACCGCACATGGGCAAGTATTTCATTCATGTAATTCCTGTTGAGCTTCTGGGCTATGTGGGCATGCTTGAACGTCTTCTCGACCAGCTGCTCTATAACCTGCTCCCCCCCTTCTTCGTATACACCATCCTGGTAGACCAGTATCTCCTTTACATCCTTTAAGGTAAGGATGTGAACGGTTGCCAGCAGCGCGTCCGAGACCTCGTTTGGGAGGGTATCAAGTGTCAGCTGCAAGGTTCCGGCGGTTTGATTTTCGGCCATTATTTATCCCTTGCCTGTTTCATCGCGCAGGGTTCCGGTGGTTCCGGCGGTTCCGGCGGTTTTATACCCCCGCAAAAAATGGCGTTTTTGGATACTTTGCAAGCCTCTGTTTTGAAGTTTAATCCAGCTTCCAGCCCCGGCAGGGACATATCCATTTTACCTATTCTCCTCCCTGAAGAGGTCAGCAAGCGCCTTAACCCTTGATACACTGTACCTGTCTCTTGGTGGCCTTCCCATGACTCTCCACTTTTCACGCAGCCGCTCGAAATTGGCTTCGATGTCATAAATAGCGGTTACCAGTTCTGCATCTGGAATGTCGCTGAACGCATCTCCCCTGACCATAGCCGGCAGCCATGCAAAATCCTTGTCCCTGATCGACATCGGGAGTGTTGCGGAATAGACCATATATTCACCGTCCCTGTCCGGCACACGCCTTGTAATTTCAATGAAACCATCGGCCGTGAAATAGAAATCAGCGTATTTTGTCCTTTCAAACAGCCCGTGCGCTTTCTGGGGCATCCATGGCTCCCATGATGCCTTTTCGCTCATAGCACGGTATCCCCCCTTGGTTCTCCTGCTAGTTCCACCTGCAATTTCTTATAGCAGTCATCGCAGACGCAGGCTTCGTGCCCCTGATACCGTATGTTTGTGCGCCCTGCCC
>JAJZYL010000172.1 GCA_021798095.1 archaeon
TCGATTTCCATTTTGCCAATACCACCTAATAAAGAAGACTTTTTACGATCCCTTTTAAGCCTTATATTTATACTAATTTTGGCATCTTCAGTTTCATGTCAGTTGTATGCGCAAATCCGAATGAGTGCAAATAATGCGTAAAGGCCTTCTTTATGTTCGTATCTGGCTCTGGGTTCTTCTCATAAAAGAACCCTTCCATGAGCTTAGCTACATGGTATCTGAAACTTTCTGAGTCCTTTACTACGAAAGTTATGATCCGCGGTTTCAATCCAAACAATGAAGTGCTGGAATATTTTCTGCCTTCCATGCCCACGCCCGTGCTTATCTTAATCAGTTCTAACTCAGGATGAGACCTTCGAATTTTGCGTTCCAGATGAGGAGAGGTCACCTTAGTAAAGCCGTTTATATCTATCAGCTCCATGGCCCTCTGGAATTCCATTTCCTTATAATTCATCAATCCATATTTATTTTTTAATTCCCTTATCATCCTGTAAATCGTTGAGAAGCCCCTTTTGGTCATGCTTGATATACCTTCCACTGAATACCCTTTTTTATATAGTTTAATCACCTGTTCAAATGTATTATAATCGTGTAGGTAGAATGGCTTATTCCTTTTATAACTGGAATTAAGATTATTCCATATAATTTTTATATCATCAGCCATAACAAATTATCTACTAGAAGAATATTTAAATATATCTCCAATTTTTATTATAAATTACAGAGTATTACAAGTTGTGCTTATCTGTATACCCTGATTTATCAGTTTTGAACGCCCATATATTTCTTCTTAAAATCACTGCGCTTAGGGCCATTAGAGATGCCAGCGAGAGGAATCCCATGTATAGATAAATAAGGGGGAGAAAGGCAAGATTTCCCTTTAGTTCATCCTTTAACTTGATCATCGAGCCCAAGCTCGTCATCTGGATAATAACGAAATACCCAAATAGATATCCAACAAAGAGTACGATCTTGAACAGCCCGTATGTCCACAAAAATATGGCTATGGGTGTGAGTGAAACCGTCAGGAGAAGCAGTATGGAATACAAGGGCATCAGAAGGAATAGAAGCGCATCCATTGCAGATATCATACCCGTCTTCTTGAACAGATCCAAGTGATTTCTTACCAGCTGCAGGTATCCACCATACCATCTTATCCTTTGCCTGAAGAAAGTTGTGACCTTTGCTGGCACTTCTATCCAAACGAAGGAATCCAAATATGATGACCTGACCTTATTTTTAATAAGCTTAAGCCATAAATCCACATCCTCGGTTACACTGTTACTAAATCCCCCTATATCAAGCAATAATTCCCGATCTACAAAGGAGTTATAACCGGCTATCGGAACCGATAACCCTAGCTTGTAACGTCCACAGTTCAAAGCCCTTGAAGTGAGAGATTCAAATGCAGAAAGCTTTGATAACCACGATTCGCCCGTGTTTATCACTTTATAGTACCCGGTCATCGCCTTCTCACCATTCAAGTACTTCTGCGCGGCCGCCATCAGATAATTTTCGCAGGGAACGCTGTCGGCATCCAGTAACGCCACAAGTTTTCCAGTGCAATATTTTAACCCAACATTCAATGCACCGGGCTTCCTGTTGTAATTCTTCTCCATTTTAACAACCCGGAGCCTTCCATCCTTCTCCGCGAAGGAATTAACTATGGCAAGGGAGTTGTCTGTGGAACCATCAAGTACGAGGACCATTTCTACGAGGTCGGCCGGGTAATTGAGATGGTTAATGGACTGTATTAGCCTCCCGATGGTGTTTTCTTCATTCTTCACGGCCACTAGGATAGAAATCTTTGGAAGTCCACCGAAGGGGGACATATAGGCTTGCTTATTATTCTTAGACATCACATTTCCTCCAACTAACATGAACAGGCCCCAGTATAATGCTAGGAATATCACTATGCCATTGAAAAGCCAAGTAAGGTCTGCCCAGATTATCAATATACACGCGTTAGAAATAAACCGGTATTATATATAATTTTCCAAAAATTGGAGATTTAATGTTCTGTGAGACCAAGACATTATGACATCCCCTGATGCAATAATCGAGGTAATGGGCAACGGTCATCGCAAACAGTGTGTTATACCTTAAGGATGAAGACATCTCACTTTCAAAAGAAGAGGAAGTCTATGTAAAGAGGTACGGAGCTTTAGCCAGGGCGCTGTCTGACAGCGAAATACTCAGGATCTCTAGGGGACAGGCAGCCAGGATGATAGGCCCGCTTGGGCAGGAGGCAGATGCAGAGGATGGCGAAGCGCTTTAGACAGGAGGGAATAGCTGATCTCTGGTTCAAGTCCACCAGGCCTTACTTTTTTCCCAACAGGACGCCTCTGCTAATAAAAACCATGGTGGTGGACTTGAGGAAGGTGACGAGCCTGGGCGCTGTCCAGATATCGAGGATAGTCAACGACTGCTTGTAAGACCAAGACACATATGACACCCCCCCGATGCAATAATCGAGGTGATAAGCAACGATCATCGCAAACGGGGAGGTGTACCTTAGGGATGAGGATATCTCCC
>JAJZYL010000173.1 GCA_021798095.1 archaeon
CATTTGTGGCGCCGGTCGTTTCTCCGGAAGTGGTCATCCTGACGCTCATTCTGGCCGTAGGCATAGGGATCGTTGCTGGATTTATACCCGCGCGCCAGGCCGCAAAGCTTGATCCGATAGTGGCCCTTCGTTACGAATAGTATTGTGGCTATGGCCCCAGTTTAGCCTTGAGCGCGCTAAATATATCGCCAGGTTTGATTATGGACAGGCCAGCCCTTCCTCCCAAAATCTCGACAAGCATAATATCGTCCGGCTCTTCAAGATCGACGGGATTGTGAATGTGATTTGCTATAGCTTCGATTATCTGCTGGGGGTCCAGCTGTGAAAAGCGGCGCTCAATGGTGATCCTGAACTTGTGGCGCTTATCCAGCTTGGGCAAAAGGGAAATGGCCGCCATTTCCACCTCCTGAACGCTTGATTTGCAATTGGCCTGAATCGGAATGAACCTCAGTATCCACCTTATGGAAAGGGGGTCATCTGTTATCATATTATGGAAGCGCCTGGATATTTCAACTGGGTCAACATCACTTTCACCTACCAGCAGCCCCTTTATCTGGGTGGTATTAACCGTGACGTTCTCTGTGAACTGTGAAATCAGCCTGGCAGCTTCCTCCCTTGCCTCAGCTTCATGATGGCGGTATGTGGTGATGATGAAATTGAAACTATCGTCCTTTACTTCCCCACTGGTCATTTGGTTAGGTCCTGACCCGGCACAGTTTAAGCGCTGCGCTTGAATTCATTGCTGCCGTTTATGTTCCTGATGGCTAATTTTACGTCATCTTCCATAACAGTTTTCCTTCCTGCATGGTCCGCAAGATCGCTGGCCTGTTTTACTATTAGGATTCCATATTCCTCCAAATATTTTGTAAGTTCGGATATGGCATCCTGGGCCACGCGCTCTGCTCCACCTTTCTTAAAGATCCTATATATTGCGGCTGAAGGGATTTCGGGCATTAATGTTCATTACCTTTTTAAATATGGCATTATTAAATTTAACGTCTTGTTGCTTTACGATGCACATTCGCACCAGACGTCGGTTGAAAATTCCGTCATGGTCCCCAATATGGAACGGGCCGGAATTAGAGCTGTGGTGTGCATAACACCTGATGAAGAGGCTGGGAGGCTATCAGCGATGAGGGAGAAGGGGTTAACACTCGTTTTCAAGGGTTTACATCCATCCAACCTGAAGGGTGGCTTGGAAATACGGGGGGAGGATGGAATAGGAGAAATAGGGATGGACCCGAGCTATGAGGCTGATATGGCGTTTCAGAGAAGGATATTCGAATCGCAGCTGGAGATAGCTGAACGTAGAAATGAGCCCGTATCCATACACTCCAGGGGGGCCACATCCCTTGTTCTTTCAGCGCTAAGTTCCTATAGGCTTAACGGCGTACTCCTGCACTGGTTCGACGGAACGGAATCTGACTTTGAGCAGGCGGTTCAGCATGGCTACTACATAGGAGCAGGGCCTCCGCTCATATATAACAAGAGGATAAGGAAAAACCTGAAAGCGCATCAGCACGGGCTCCTGTTGCTGGAGACCGACGCGCCGGTATTTTACGGACCGTTGAACGTAACATCATCCCAGCTGCTTATAGCGAGCGTCTATTTTGCTGCTGCCAACAGCCTGAAGCTTGATTTTAACGATTTTGCAGATGATGAGGCGAGGGCCTTCCTCGGCTATATCGGTTCAAAACAGGGTCAAATTCGTCAATAAACGTTTTAATAAACACACATCCATTGGCGGGGTGTGAACTACAGCAGGGCAAGGCACCTGGGCCTTCTGATAGGGCGGATAGGCCTGCACAGGGTACTGGAGATAGAGCAAAGGGACCCCCAGCTCTATTCCATCAAGCTTCTCGATAAAACTGTTAAATCCCCAGATTTCTACGATCTAATAGTCTTTAATGCGCTGATAAGTTACAGGCTTCGCATCACGGGTGAGGCCTACTGGGACCTCTTCGCCAACTCCGTCAAAGAGGGTGAAGCATGTGAAACCATTATTGAATTCCTCAAAAAACACCGCGCACTGGGCATAAACGGAAAGATCAGGAGGTTAATGGCGCTCAAAGGGGCAGGTTTCAGGGTATCGGCTAACCTTGACGCATATAAACATGACCCGTATATCCTTTTAACCAACCTTTCTAAGGTTCTGAACTCTGATAGAACTGCCAAAACTCTGATCTTTGCTGTCAAGATGTTCTACTATGCTGTAATGGTGAGGGAAAAGGAGCGCATCAGGTTGGATATGAAGTTGCCGGTTCCCGTGGATTCACGCCTTATAAGGATTACCAGGTCCCTCGGTTTAGTGTCGGACGTTCATCGACCCAAGGCGATGGAAATACAGCGGGCCTGGGGGGTAATTTCAAGAATAGCGGGTATCCCACCCCTAAACATAGACTCATTATTATGGCCATATAAGGGAGGGGATATACTCGGATATCTGGAAGGGCTGGCAAAGGCCTAAATGTGCAGGATCACGGTTCATCCAAAGGAGGGCGCGTCGGGCTGAACCCAGAGTCATTGGAC
>JAJZYL010000174.1 GCA_021798095.1 archaeon
CGGCATGACTTCGATAATGGTGATAGCGGCCGTGGTGCTCATTCTCGTAGTTGCCCTCTGGTTCGCTACCAAGCGCATGTTTGCGGAGAAGGAAGGGGATAGTGAGGAAATCCTGTTTCCGAAGGATGAGCCAAGGAAGGAGGAGCCAAAGGCATGAAGGAACAGGATAAGCTCAAGAAGAACAGCGGGCACAACTATACGGAAGTCCGCATATCACTTGTGCACGTAAGCGGGTTCGGGCCCCTGAAATCAGAAAAGACGCTTGGGGTTTATAACAGAAAAGGGATTACCCCAGCCGAATCTGAGGCGCTTTTCAGGCAGTTGATACAGATCATGCTCGGAAGCGGGGGGCAGGGGGCATGAGCGGCATAAAGGGCGGAAGGGATACGCCTTACAGGGCGCTCCCTTACATGCTGTACCTTTCAATACTCGCTTTTATTTACATCTGGATCAGCGGGCGCCTTACGTGGGCATGGGACAACTACGAAGTGCCCACGCTGATAGGGTTCGCCTTCTTCGTAATCCTCATTGCATGGATGTACGGCAACACAAAGCCGGGCTTCCCGGGCGAGATCAAGGGGATAATACGGTTGGAAGCCATGGTTGGCAACCTCGTATACAGGTTCCGCGGCATGATGGTCGACATCTCCACAAACAACCTCAATGACCACAACCTCGAAACGATAAAGGAGGTTATCACCCTTCACCTGAAGGAGCAGATATCCACTGAGACCAACCTTTCACGGAAGGAGGCCGCAGAGGCCACACTAAAGAGGATTAATGAGCTGTCGGCCGTTGACCTGCGAAAGAATATCACGCTCTATGGCTCACGCCGTGACTTCCAGCGCTACGTATGGGTGATTGTCAGCGATGGGGCGCCTGACAACTACATGTTCAGCTCTCCGTACACAGATTTCGTTGTGCCGTATGGCTACGTGCCTCTCAAGGTCATATACGGGATCAGGGCCATGGTGGGAAAGACGGTCAGGATGACAGGCTTCGGCCGTGTAAAGGTGGGCGTCTTTGTCCCAACTCTGGCACCCCATAAGGTCATGGAGATGGAAAAGGTGTCGCTTCCCAATGAATTCGTGGAGAACATATCACGGATCGGGGCAGAGATACGCACCGCCGTTGTCGCCATAACCCGTGAAAAGGACTTCAAGCGGAGGGCGGCCGCATACGAATACAGGATCAATGAGCTGAACATGGAACTTGTGCGAAACACCAACAAGACGGGCGAAATGCAACAGGGCGCATCGGCGACTTCGCTGTGGACAGGCCCGGGGGAGCAGGCGCCCAGGATGGGGAAGGGCAGGCCGCCCAACTACATGGCCATGCTCATCGCCGCGGTCTTTGGCTCCCTGCTGTTTGGCACCTTCCTGCCGGAGTATGTCAAGACGATCTCCCCTACGGTAGCGGCCATGATAGGCACGTTCGCTGGTGGCCTGATATTCCTGTGGCTTAACAGCCGGAGGGGTGGGGCGACTGAATGAGCGACGAAGGGGAATGGAATGAAGAAACGATAGATTTCCTCAAGCATATCAAGGCCGACCTTGAGGAGCTGCGCAGGGAGATGGTCGAAGCGACGAAAGCCGTCCACGAAGCCATGGACTTCCTTACGGCCAGCGACATATTCCAGAAGGATGCAGAATTCATTATGCACCTTACCGCTGTCCAGTTTACCCTTGTCCCGTATGTAGAGCACCAGATGGCGCTCGAAAGGGAAAGGTCAAATTCCATGGGCGCAATGATGATGCAGGGACTTATCCCTAAAGCGCCGGAGCCGTCCCAGAAAGCCCAGCCAAGCCAGCCGGATGAGACGCATCAATCAGATACTTCATGGCTCAGCCGGATAGCCGGGGCGCTAAGGCACAGGACAAGCGTTCCTCTCGCATCGCCGGAGCTTGGGAACGCAATTGACGTGCAGGAAAAGATAGCATGGATAAGACAGCAATATGAGTGCCATGTAGAATACCTGAAAATTCACGATATTGAAGGGGGCACGGTAAGGCAGAAGCTCCTGACGCACTGGCGCAACTATCTCTCTTTCACCTTCGCCGAGGCAAGCAACTACGTGCAGGCCAGCTACCGGGACGAGGAGCAGGCGTACAGGGCGCTCAGGGAAGGCCTGCTGAGGGTGATGGTTGGCGCCGAGACGACGCCTCACGGGGGCGAGAACAAGCAGTGAAGGAGCTCAGGGTTGAAAGCGTCTATGGCTTTGAGCGAATCCTGACCTTCCTGGTGGCTGGCCAGTTCGACCAGGCATTCAAGCTCAGCGGCATCCTGGCGGGCGAGCTTGGGCTTCCCAACCCCTACCTGTCCTACCAGCGTTACGGCTATGCCAAGGCGCAGATCTACGGATCCGCCCCCCTGGGCGTCAAGATGTTGGCCATGGTTAGCCTGCATATCAGGCCGACTATGACCAATACGGAGCGGATACTCACATACTACAAATTGCAATTTGAAACTTACAACGACATCTACTCCTTCCTCTATGACGCCGCAA
>JAJZYL010000012.1 GCA_021798095.1 archaeon
GCCTTCGCCGAGTATTTCCTTCAGCCTCTCGGCGTGGCCATCCGAATCGGTCACAAAGGTGACGGCCGCATACATCCTGTTCTTCTCAAGGTTGTACCTGATCTGCGACCTGTGCCCAAGTATGGTCTCGACCTCTACGGCCGTGACGTTTGAATAGTCCCACCTCGCCGGCTCCCTTATGGCCTTCCTCTCCCCCTTCCAGTCGCTCTGGGTGACGAGCGGCTTAAACACAAGAATGTCCGGCTTGTCGCCCCCAGGGCTGCCATCGTCCACCTTGCACCAGTAGCCCATCTCCCAGTACCTGCGAAGCAGCCTCCGGATTATGGCCTGGTGCACGGGGCCGCCAGCCCTTGGCCCCTTGATGTCTGACTGAAAGTATTTGTCCACGGCGGGGTGAGCCGCCTCGTAGAAGACGTCGTCGCCCTGCCTCGATGCCTTCACCAGCCCCAGATCTACAAGGTAGTTGATCGAGCTCAGGGTCACCGATTCGTCCCAGCCGTATTCGTGGTAGAGCTTCCACATCAGGTCCTTGTACTTCCACTGGGGGCCCCTCATGGCCAGCGTTGTCAGGATCATCCATCTTGCCGGGGACAGCTCCGGCCTCCCCTTCATCCCCATCTCGCTCTCGATCGCATCCCTGTATGAAACATGCCTGTCCTCCTCGGCGCCGCCCCATGGAGCCCTCCTTGCTTCTTCAAACACCGCCTCTGTGGACTTTGATGGGCCCGGCACCTTCGGCATACGTAACAGGAATATCTCCGACAGGCCTCCGCCCCCCACTGGATTCCGCCTCACTACGCAAACCCAGTTCGGCAGGGCGACCAGCGTGTTCGCCAGGTCCCTGTTTCCCATGGCTTTAGCCATCTCCGCCGCATCCTCAGGCCCCACCCTGAACGACACCAGCATGCCGGTGTTGCCCACGAACGATTTGAACAGCTCTTCCTTGACCTGCGAAACGTTCTGGTGCGCCACGATAAGGTACAGCCCGAACTTGCGCGCTTCCGAGAGTATCGTCTGCAGGATGCCCAGCTCGGCCACGTTCTGGAATTCATCTATGACCATGTACACGGGGGTGATAGCACCGGTGCCGGCGCGCTCCAGTGCCTTCATTCGCCTCTGCACCGCGAAGTAGATATCCATTATAAGTGTATTTGTGGCCATCTTCATGAAGTCGTCCGGCAGCTGGAACTTGGACATGCGAAAGGCGGACACCGAGCCGGGCTTGAGCAGCTCCTCGAATAGGACGGTGCTCTTACTCGTGCAGAAGGTGCGCGAGGTGAGCGAGCCGGAGGGCATGACGAAGTTCGAAATGCGGTTGAGGACTGTGGTGAACGCGGCCGCTTCGAGCTTGGAAATCGCGCTCAGGGTCCGCTGGATTATTTCATCGTCGATGCCCACGGAGGAAAATAGGGCTGCCACATCGTCGCTTTCCATCGAGAGGATGTCCGTAAGAAGGTAGTACAGGTCGAGGAATGTAGGCGTGTCGGTTATTGAGTACAAAAAATACAGCCCTCCCCTGAGTATCCAGATCAACCGGGGGGCCTGGTCCACGGTCACCCCGAAGAAGTCGGCCATGGTTATCAGCAGCTCGCCGACGCGGGTCTGTGTGAGAAGCTTCCTCTCCTCCTTCGACTCATATGGCCCGAGCTCGAGCGGGTTCAGGGCGAAAGGCAGGTAGTATGGATCAAACAGCTTGACGGTCTACATCCTGGCAAGGTCCAGCGAGGCCTCGCCGTGCGGGTCGATAAATATCACGGCTGAATCGGTGCGCTTTGCTATGTAGTTTATGGTGTACAGCAAGAAATTGGACTTCCCGCTCCCCGTGCTGCCGATCACGAATACGTGTCCCCTCAGGTTATCGTCCGTAAGCTGATTCATGTGGCAACATGTAAATCCAGCTTTTAAGGGTGGCCTTCATGACCACTCGGTAAATGAAATGCTAAAGGGGGCCTCAATGGACAACGATATCCAGTGCTGGTGGCGTGGTGCGCCAATACAGGAGCATGGCACATCGGAATACGGCAAGCTGAACATAGGGTTCCTCTGCGACCATGAAAAGTGGGTACGCGAACAAATGCCGCCCAGCTGAACTACGACGGGCCGAGGCCCGTCGGGTCTGGCTAGATAAAGTCTGTAAGCCTTATTTGAGCTGGTTCATTTTCCATAATTTTTGCTTCTTCGTAGTCTGTCCAGTGCTTCCTTTGCTCAACGTAATACTGAACCGCTTATGCGGTGGTTGAACCTACAGACCTGTAGAAGTATCCATCGCTCCAGAAAGAGTCCCCCCATAACTTGCCCTTCACGTTATCCCATAGCTCTACCCTTATCTTTCTTGAGCTTGCGCCCTTGAACATCTGAGCCATGTATGGAACGGAGTATTTCCTGCATCCACTGACAAATAAGTGCACATGATCAGGCCCGAATTCGCACGCTTCCATCCTCCAAGCCTTTAACACGTTTCAGCAAAGCTCTCCAGGCATGCTTCCCTAACCTTTCCGTCCATGAACACATCCCTTCTGTACTTTGGCGTAAATACAAAGTGGAAATTCGATTCACCAATGCTCACACTAACCAACTTCAATTCTCTTCACCCCTTTGGCCAAAGGAGCCCCAGCATGGGCCTCGTTATAATATCTGTTTTTCCTCCTTATATTGCTTCCTTGCAACTATCGTCTAAAGACCGATAGCTTCCTTTTATATCAGTCAACTGCTTCATTAACCAGCTTCTTGTTGTATTCTGGCCAATCTGTCATAATTTGGTATTATGTAACCTGCTTAAATTACTATAAAGTCAAAAATGTTATGCAACGTTGTCAAATTTATGCAACAAAGCAAGGTAAACGCAATGTTTTTAATCTTCCTTGACAAATTTGACCGGTATGGATGGAGCTAGACAGCTACTATCTGATAGATGGTTCTCCGACAACGTAATGAAAATAGACAGGGCAGTGACCATAATTTTTGGCATGATATGGGCAATAGATGGACAGTTTAAATTCTGGCCCGGGTTTATCCAGGCCTTTCCAAAGATGGTGGCTACTGCGGCACAGGGTCAACCCGCGTTTTTAAGCGGTTGGTTCAACTTCTGGGTAGCCAGCGCCTCCATTAATCCGGCCCTTATAGTCTATCTAAGTGGCTTAGCGGAACTTGCGATTGCGTTCTCATTGGTAGCGGGGTTCATGAGAAAGCTTTTTTACGGCGTCGGGTTCGTTTTCAGCCTTATAATATGGATGGTCCCAGAGGGGTTCGGAGGCCCTTACGGCGTCGGATCCACTGATATTGGCACTGGGATAATATACGCGATCGTGTTCCTGTTTCTTGCTATCCTTAACACCACGCATGGGGGCGAGCCATATACTTTGGATGCAAAACTGGAAGGAAAGATCAAATGGTGGAAGTTGTTAGCTGAGATCAAATATGATTAAACAGGCCCTAGGTAAAGCCTTAGCATAGCGCTGGCATAGTGACTCTGAAGGCTATATTAACTGCTCACAGAACACTTCCCAGCTCTTGGTATCAACGTTGTCTAAAGATGAGTTCAGTGATCATGCTTGAAACTGCTTTTCTTTTCATGCCAGAAAATGATAAAATGCCTTTTAAGAGGCGACAACGTTTGTTGAAACTGTGTATGTCTGGCCGTTCCCGTATACTCCTGTTACTACAATCGTGTAGATGTCACCTACGGTTTTCTGGGAGCCGGTTATTGAATTAAAGCTTGATGTATTTGAATCTGATTGACCGGCACCAAGACCTCCAGTGGGCAGGGACATGTTTTGTGAGTTATCCTGTGAACTTCCGCCCTGGTAGATCTGGTATGAGACAGTTGAGAAAGTGTATGACCCGGTGTTCTTTACGGTGAGAAGCACAACGCCGTTGGTTATCTGTGCGTTTTCGATTTCAAGCCCCGGTGCGCAGCCAGCGGTAAAAGCGCTTCACTATACCCCTGTAATCTGCCTTTGTCCAAGCGGCGTAGTTTTCCGCGTTCAGCCCCCTTATGAGCTCTTCTATGTCTTCCCCCGTTGCCTCCTTGAAATTAACCCTTAAGCGGAGCCTGATGTTCTTGAGGTAATAAACGTATTTTGCCGGCCTGCCGGCGTTGAGGTTCTTGCTCTCCAGCTTCCTTACATATTCAAGTATTAGCTTTTTATCGCCGCCCGGTATTCTGCTTTCCCTTTCAAGCGTCTTTAATGCAAATTTGAGTTTTTTATCAAACTTATGTATGTCGCTCATGCTATAATATACGTAATTTTCGGTAGGCATTGTACCCTGTAGCAATAGTGCCGGGGGAGGGGTTTGAACCCTCGGCTTCTGGTTTCCTGAAAATCTCCAGATTATGAGTATCGCCCAAGTCTGGCGCTCTGACCAGCTGAGCTACCCCGGCCTTTTTTTACCATTGATCCATGGTTATTTAACATTTGCGAGGTCGCCTGCGCTGAGTTGCTCGATCCTCCTTATCCGCTCGGCAACGGACGGATGGGTTAACGACCGCTTATTGTTAGGGACGATATTGAGCGCTGAAAGCTTCTCCAGGGCGCCTATCAGCGGCCGCCCATCCCCCATGGTCCGGACCGCGATCACATCAGCCTCAAGTTCAAACCTCCTCTGAAAACGGAAGGCAAGCCGTGGCTCCAGAAATATGGCCGCGAAGCCGGCTGCAAAGACGATCGACCCTAGCACCAGGTTCGTCTGTGTTATGACGTAGCCCAGCACGAGCACGTCCATTTCAACGATGGTCGGAAAGAATATTAGGGCCATGGATTTCATGACGTGCCTCTTCCTCGCGTGCGCCAGCTCGTGGGCCAGTACCGCGTTCACCTCCTCTGAAGACAGGTTATCCAGTAGGTAGTTTGATACATAGATCGAAAAGCGCCTCGGGCCCACCTGAAAGGCGTTGGCCGTCCTGAACCTCCTCCAGTCAACGGTATACAGTTCTACATTATCAACATCCATCCTTTGAGCCATTTCCTTTGTAGCAGAGAGTATCTTCGTGTCGGTTAACGGCTCGGCCCTCCCTCCCACGCGAAGGCCGATGGGAAATCTCGCGAGTACCAGATACAGGGGTGCAAACACCGCATCCACGTATATTATGGTGGCAAGCCCGAACCTGGGAAGCAGATATATCATGCCAAGTGTGAAGAATATCAAGATGTTCGAGATCATATAGAGGGAAAGCCCCGACCTGAAATAGTCCGTTAAGGTAGCGCTTACCCCACGGTATTTCCTCTCCGTCCTGAAATAAAATAGGGAATACAGCGACAGAAGGGCGGTGGAGGTTAAAACTGCGGAAAGCGTGGATAAAATAGGGTCGGCCGAACCCAACAGGACGACCAAGAGCTCTGGAAGGATGACGAGCAGGCCGCCAAGGATGACATAGGTCCTCTGGCCTCTTCTGTATCCTCTATCAGAGGGCGCCTTCCTCCCTTGATCCTGCAAGATGGATTGCCTGCTTCAGAACATGGAGGAGTGGGGCTGGGCGGATTTGAACCGCCGATCACCAGCGCCCAAGGCTGGTAGCGTAGACCATGCTAGCCCACAGCCCCTAAAGTTCCTTTAATATGGCCTTCACTCCGTCAGCTATCGGCTGGGCCACGGACACCCTCGTTGTCTGGTTGGGCACGCTATCGCTGCTGAAAACGTTGGTTATGCCCTCCTTATAGATTTTATACAGGGCGTCGCTTACATATATCCCGTGGGCGCATCCGACGGATATCTGGCCGGCGCCGGATTCCTTTAGCAGCTTGGAGGCCTCGACTATGGTGGCACCGGTGCTTATTATATCGTCGACTATCAGGACCCTCCTCCCCTTTAACGGGATGTCCCTGGTGGTGACCACCTTAACGTCCTCGTCGCCGAACCTCTTCTTCTTCAGGGCCGCATAATCCTTAACGTTCATCGACTGCGCCGCGCTCGCTGCCCACGGCTCAGCTTCTCCGTCTGGCCCTATCACCACGGTGCTGGAATCAGCGAACCCGGCCTGGATGGCATATCTGCCCAGCTGAGGCATAACTGATACATCTATCGAGGGGCCACCGAATATGGAACTGAAGTCTATTATCCTGTGCCTGTGGGCATCCACGGTGATCAACCCGTCAACGCCCGAGCTCCTCAGCATCCTGGCCACCAGTTCGATGCTCACGACCTCCCCTTCCTTGAACTTTTCATCCTGCCTGGCGTATGCAAGGTAGGGTATGGCCGCTATAACGGCCTTCGCTCCTGCCCCCTTCAGGGCTGCTGCCATCAGCATGCTTTCTACAAGATACTCATCGGGGCTAAATGCCATGGACTGGACCAGCACCACGGACCTGCCCTTAACGTCGGAGGCTACCCTGACGTACTTTTCATTGTCAGGAAACTTCCTGATCTCGACCTGCCCATTCTCCGCGCCCAGGGCTGCAGCTATCCTATATGCGAGAGCCCTGTTGGAGGACCCAGAAACTACGACCGAGTTTGAACTCATCTTCCTCGGACACCGTCCATGTGCAAAATATATAACCGTATTGATTCAATCCTGCGCCAGGCAATATGGCGGTGGGCCCGGCCCCTTAAGGCATCGTGCCCATGAGCTTGCTCAACAGCAGGTTGGTAAAGAAGGAGACCAGTATGTACCAGGTTATGAAGTTCATTCCATATAACGGCCCTACGGGCACCGTGGCCTTGAAGTAGAATATGGAGAAATATAGGGGTGACAGCGCCACCGTGGCGTTGCCAAAGAAGTAGCTGAGGGCGTAGAATATTATCAGGAACGGTATAAGGAAGTAAAAGCTGACCTTCATCCTGTCCCATTGCACCTTCATCATGGAGTCCTGGATCTGCTTCTGCTTCTTTTGCATCTTCTCTATCTTCTCCTTGTCCCCTGATGAGGTGACGGCCCTGTACTCCTTGAGGAATTCGTTGTACGTTTTCATGACCTCATTGGAATGCTTTATGTCAACCGTCTTCTTGATCGTGATGTTGGATACGAATGCCATGGCAATGGTGATGGCCACTATGAACAGGGTCGAAAATGGCATTACCTGCAGTATCATAGATGCAATCGCTCCATTAGGGCTTTTATAGTTTTCTCAAGCATCCCTTCCTCGTTCTCTATCATTATGACCTCCGCTCCGGACTGAGCTGAGGCAACCGCAAGGTATGATTTGGTATAGAATAGCTCCTCCTCAAGCATCCCCTCCGTTTCATCATCCCTCATTCTGGCCTTGTCGTTCAACCTCCTTTTGATTATATCCTCAGGCCTGGCATATATGAAAACCAGATGTGATGGATGCAGCCTGTCGATCACGTATGACGGGAGGCCTGCGTAGAAGCCATCGGGGGTCCTGACCAGGTAATGGGTGTCCACGAGGACGATATCTTCATCGTGGGCAGAAATGCGCTCCGCCGCCTTCACCTGCAGCTCCCTCTGGTCCTCCATAGAAAGCTTCCTCATGGAATCCCTGTCGATCTCCCCACGCTCCTTGGCCAATTCGTGCATCACCGTCCCGAACACCACCGCCCTGTAGTTGAGGCCCCTTTCATCAAGGTGCTTAACGAAGCCGGACAGGACGGAGGTCTTTCCCACGCCCGGCAGGCCCCCTATCACTATCCTGAACCTGGCCTTAGCGCCATTGGCATGACCTCTACTTTCTGCCAAGAAATTCACCAAGCCTGGGCATGATCACTTCAAGCTGCTCCTTGACCAGCGTCTGGTAATAGTTGATCGATATATCTATTGCCAGCAGGATGCCTATGCCGGTTCCAAATACATCCAGTACGGCAGAAGTGGAGGCCAGGATGCCTATGATCAGCCCGCTGAGGAGGGTTACAGCGGGAATATACTTGTTGAGGATGGATGTGACAGAGGACTTCGTGCTCCGGAAGCCAGGAACCTGCACCTCCGACCCCAGCAGGTTCTCCGCCGCCTTGGATGCCGACATGCCGCTGACGTCCACCCACAACCTTGCAAAGAGGACGCTCAGGAGCGTGACAAAGAGGATGTAGGTGGTCATCTGAAGCGGATCCTGAAGGGTGTATGGCAGCGGCTGGGGCGTCGATATATAATAAAGTATTCCGCCTTCGACCTTCCCGTTCACCATAACCGCAAGCCAGGAAAGGTACGGAGTTACGCTGGCGTACCTGCTCAATATGGTTACGAAGAACTGCAGGTCGGCTATGAGCGCGGCTACGAGTATGACGGGTATGTTTGAAACATAAAGCAGCTTGATCGGGTAGGTGCCGCTGAAGCCCTTATACTTTGTCGAAGTTATCGGCAGCTCTATCCTGACCCCCTCTAAATACAGTATCAGAAGGATGAACCCGATGGTGCTGACCAGGCCCACCAGCGACGGCATGCTTGCCGCGCGGAAGGACAGCGCGTTCAGCGTCCTGTGGATGGTTTCGTTTATGGCGTACGGAACATAACCGAAGTACTGCCCGTTAACCGGAAGGGGGCTGAAGGCATCAAGCATGAACTGAACGGCCACCCCGGCCAGGATGAACAGGCTTATGCCGCTGCCTATGCCCCACCCCTTCTGCACCAGCTGGTCCAGCAGGAACACGGCTATGCTGGCGAATATCAGTTCCAGTATGACTATGAGCGCTACGTTCCCTGTGACGCTCACCCCAAGTATGCCGCTGAAGATGTAAAAGATGGCCTCCACTATTATGAATACGAAGGTGAGCACCTTCGTGAAGGCCGAAAAGAACCTCTGGTCATCCGGCATGGAGAAGTTCAGCTTCATCAGGTCGGAGCCAGCAAGTATCTGAGCTATGAGGCCCGCAGTGACTATCGGGCCTATTCCCAGCGTCATCAGGGTCCCTATGTTTGCAGCGAAGATAACCTGATACAGGTAAAGCGAATTTGAGGCGGAGGCCGTCACGCCGAACAGGGGGATCTGTGACATTATGAGGTACAGGACCAGAGCCAGCCCTGTCCACAGCAGCTTTTCGTTGAAGCTTGGCGCCCTTATGGGCTTGGGAACTTCAGGTAGGACCGATGATATCCTGCTTATTACGTCCCTAGCCCTCATGAGCCTTCTACTTTTCCGCCAGCGTCAACTATTCCCTTCTTAGCCTCTTCGGTTATCCTGTCAACCACGATGTAGTAGGGGGCTGTCACTCCTCCCCTTCCGAGCAGCTTCTGATAGCCGAGCTTGGTCAGGTCCAGAAGGGCCATTCCGTCCTTCTTTTCCTTGGGCTCGTTCCTTCTATACAGGTCATCCAGCTGATCCAGATTAACCCAGGTCTTTATCTTCCTCTGCAAGGAGGTGAAACCGTGGTTGCCGTAGTAATCAGGCGCATACTTGACCGTCCAGCTCCATTTGTGCTTGTGGAGGCCGGCCATCCCGTGCCCCCCCTGTGACCCCGACTTTCTGTGCTGCCCGACCTGCCCGTAGCTGACGGTCCTCGTTCCCCGCATCTTCCTCGTCTTCCTGTTTCTGGTGGCCATGTTCATTCACCCTCCGGCAACATCCTCTTAAGCAGCTCGGTCGCACTATAGCTTCTCCTGGGAAAGCCCCTTTTTGGAGGTGGCAGAGAGAAATACGGCTTTATGCCGTAGGCCGACGGATTGAGCTCTCCGGCGGAGAACTTCTTTACCAGGTCGCTGAACCCCTTCAACCCCTTTTCCTTAAGGTACTTTTCATCGAGCCGCCTCCACCCGGTAGTCCTTCCCCTTTCCTTGAAAAGCCTCAATGCCAGCTTGTCGTCCACCTCGGACCAGATTATGAAGTCCTTGGCCAGTTGAAGCATCCCCCTCAGGACCGGCGAATCCCTTACTATGGTGGCGTTAAATTTTCTCCTCAGATTTAGGGACCGCAGGGTATCCGCCATATCATATCTGACGTTAAGCGTGCCCTTGATCCTTATGATCAGGATGTTGGTCATCTGCTGGTCCTCCTCACGTTGATAACCTTCCCCAGAGCATCATATATAGCCATGGCCATGGATATGTCGGTGCTAGTGGAGCCGGACGTCTTCGTCCACGCATCCTTGATGCCGGCCAGGCTGAGCAGCTCCTTTATTGTCGACCCTGCGACCAGGCCAAGCCCCCGGGGCCCCGGTATTATCTGAATACTGACGCTACCAGCCTTGCCGTACAGCTTTGCCGGTGTAGAATGCGGCTGACCGCACCTGCACTCCCAGCTGCCGCAGCCAAGTTGCACCGGTATTATGTTCAGTATGGCGCTCCTTGTGGCCTTGTCTATGGCCGCCCTTGTCTGCATTGCCTTGCCGTGACCAACTCCGA
Source organism: archaeon (assembly GCA_021798095.1). Lineage (GTDB taxonomy): Archaea > Thermoproteota > Nitrososphaeria > Conexivisphaerales > UBA164 > JAJZYL01. The sequence goes on from JAJZYL010000012.1 coordinate 10,223, forward strand.
ACCAGCCCGAGCTATCCCCTACGGCGATGACCGCGCTGAACCTTGTTAATTCCCCGGCGTCGGTCTGCTTTTGAACCATCCTTACGCCCAGCAGCAGGTTCTTTAAACCGGGGAGGAGGTTCTGCACTATCTCCGGCTCCTTCACCTTTATTCCGCTTTCAAAGATTTCTTCAAGAGATGTGACCTTGCCCTCCTTAACGGCCAGGCCCAACGACGTCTTGGGAATCCATTCGCCCTTTTCTTCCATCATCCTAACTCACTTCTCCGCTCAATATGGCCTCCTTGAGCTTCTTTATTGCCTTGCCCTCCTCCTCCACCTTGGCAAGGCCCATCGAAAACTGCTGCCCCTTGTAGCCCTTTGCCTTCAACATGGCGGCATATTTTACTATCCTTTCTCCATTGACCGCATCGTCTTCAGGAAATATTTCATCACTGCACCTCACCTTCAATCCAGCCTCGACTGCCCCCTTAATGACGCCGGTCAGCTTTGTCTTGGCCTTGAATACATTGTTGCCTGAATAGAACAGCACCTCCTTCAGACCGCCCTTGATCGCCCTCTTGCCTATCAGCAGCCCAACCAGGTACGCCGATGGAAAGCTCTTTCTTCCATACGTCCAGCCCGCCTTCTGAAGCTCCTTTGAATTAGCCTGAACTACCGTTCGGTCGCCAACTACCTCCGGAACCAGGACCTGCGCGTATACGTTCTTGTTGGATACCCTTATGTACAGCGCAGGCATCCTTGACAGGATCATCTTCCTCCTCTTCCTGTAGTTGGTCCTTTTCTCCATCTTTCGCCTGAATATCATAGGTTGCTCCCCTCCATAAATGCCTTGAGCCTCCTGATCGTCCTTATTTCTCCTCCCTTGATCTTGCCATAGGCCTTCCAGTACAAGGCCCTGTTCACGTTGGGCTTCTGCCCCTTAAGGTAGGCCCTGAGCGTCCTGACCTGGCTTACCCATCTTTCCTTCCTTCCCAATCTAGCTCCCTTTTTACCCTTCCTTGACCCTTCTCCTCTCCTCTTCCTGGCCTTTCCCACCTTGGTCTGGCCCTTCTCCCTGCTCCTGTATATTGAACCGTCATTTACAAGCCTCCTTATTGCCACCCTTGTGAAGGCGGCCTCGTCTACGGAGTCCAGCCTTTTAGTGTCAAACCGGACCTTGTTCTTGCCGATTTTCATGACCTTGGCCGCAAGAGCTCTCTTATTACGCAGCTGCATTCTTAGTTGACCTCCTTCCAGGGTTCAAGACCCTTATACTCATTTCTTCGGCTACCTTTAGCATTTCGGCGCGCTTCCTATCGCCAACGGTGCGCCCCAGCCTCGCCACGTACTTCTTTCCATCAACTGCGCGCATTTCATCGACGTTGTGGACCAGGACCTCCATCAGCCCGGACGGGTGAAGCCCTCGCTCCTTGCCGGGCGTCCTGTAGCCCACCTTAACTAAGGGCGGCCACCCCTTCTCCTGGAGCCTCATCTTGTTGTCTATACCCTTCGGTTTACGCCAGTTCGGCTTCAGCTTCTTATAGCGCCAGCTCTCCTGTCTCAAAAACTTAGGCTTTTTCATATATATATACACCATCCAAAAATACCCTGACATCCTTCCTTCTTACCCTGGTCGCCTGCTCTATGTTTCCAGCGGTCTGTGACACATCTTCAAGACAGGGGCCCTCAACCACTACATCATCACCGCTCACTGAAATCTTGACGTCGGATGATGTTATGGATGCCGTGCGCGGAACCCTTTCACCATAGAAGTTTTCGATCTGCACCTTATTGCCTTTGACGGTTATGGTTATGGGGAAATGTGAATATGCGACCTTCAGCCTGTACGTCCATCCGGAGGTGACCCCTTTGAACATGTTCTGTATTAGCTTCTTTGCTGTATTGACAATGGACACGTCATCCCTTCTGTCGCTTAGGCTTTCGATGGTTATCCTCCTGGCGTCGCCTTCACCGCCCTGCCCAATCTTTATCCTGATGTTGGAGAAGTCCTTTTTACAGGTGCCCCGGGGGCCCTTGACCGATAGGACGCCGCTGCCATCGAGGTTTATGCTGACCCCCTCCGGCAAGGCCAATTCCGCCTTAGTAGACATATCCCAAAAGCCTCCCACCTATATTTCGCTCCGTTGCCTCAGAATGGCTCATAATCCCCTTGTCCGTGCTTACTATCAGGATGCCGATGTTGGCAGCGGGGAGATACCTCCTTTCCCAGCTTCCGAACCCGGCCTTCTCAACCGGCACGTGCGGCTTTATGGAGCCACAGTTGTTTATCCTGCCCAGCAGTTGAATCCTGAGCTTAGAGGCTAGCCTGTCGTCTATATACTCAAATTCACCTATGAAACCGAACCTCTGCATCACCCTCAGTATCTGCTGGCTTACACTGGAGCCCGGTATTACAAGGCATTCGCTCTTGTTCCTCAGTTCGTTCTCCTTTATCGTGGAGAATAGATTTGAAACGACATCACGAGCTGGCACAATTTCACCCCTAGCTATATTTATTGAACCCCATCCTTGGGGCTACCTCTCTAAAGCATTGTCTGCAAAGCATGAGGTTGTATTTCTGAATGACGGGCCCATACTGGCCACATCTTATGCAGGCACGGCTTCCCTTCCCGAAGTACCTCGGTTTACCGCTTCTGATCTTTGTCATCATTCCATCACCTGAACTCCAATCCTGTTCTTGAAGAACTCAATGGCGTCCTCCCTGGACACCCTCTGTGGCTCGCCTATCGGGCGGCCCATCCTCCTCGTCCGGACCCTGTAACCTGGCTTAGTAAGGTGGGCTACCACATCCATCCCGAATATCCCTATATCCGGATCGTACTTGGCCCCGGGGATATCTATATGCTCCCTTATGCCAAAGGCGAGATTGCCGTTCTTGTCAAATGAGGAGGGGCTGATCCCCGCCCCCTTCGTCTGCACCAATTGCTTAAGCACTTCAACGGCTCTGGACTTCCGCAGGGTAACCATCGCGGCTATATTTTCTCCCCTGTGTATTCCGAAGTCCCTTACGGACTTCTTTGCCTTCCTGAGGGCGGGCTCCTGACCAGTGATTTCCTTCAGGACCTTTGCTGCCTTTTCCAGCCTCTCGCCCGCCGCGCCTACGGCTATGTTAAGGACCACCTTCTCCAGCCTTATCGTCTTCATCGGGTTCAGCTTGACTTCTGCCATTTTAGACCACCAACGGTAACTTGACCATGGGCTGCTTGCTGCCTACGGCCATTACGTAATCTTTGGGCAGGGTGATATCCTTCCCGTCCATGTCAGTGATTATCATGGAACTTCTGGTAAGGCGCCCCTGCAGCACTTCCTTGATGACGATCTGCCTGCCAAGATGGCTCCCCTTGATTACAAGTGCCAGCGCATCCCTGTTGAGCTTGATTACTTCGATTATCTCCTGGGACGGCACACGGATCAGGATAGAGTCGCCCACCGAGTATTTGCTGCCATCTTTTACAAGCAGCGTGCGCCCGTCGCTGGTGCCCAGTTGGACCTTCCCATCCTTTATCAAACGCTTTCCATCTATGCGCACCAGTTTGACCGCCTTTTCATCCTGATCTATCATAAATGGGTGAAGTAGCCTTCCCTTATAGGGAACCATCCTGTATGCGGTATTGCTCCCCTTCACTTCTACGACATCCATCAACCCTATAGGAAACGCTGGATCCCTTCTGACCCGTCCGTCAACTATAAGCATTCCATCCTTTATGGCCCTCTTTATCTCCCTGGCGGTATAACCAAGGCCTAGGACATCACGGAGCAGCGTTATCGCATCATAGCTCTCCATGCCCCTGTGCGGGCCCGGCGAGGGCTTGGTTATGAATGCATACTTCTTTCTGGAAGTAACATAGAAGGTGGGCGCAATTTCACGCTTTCTGGTCCTGTCTCCGCCCAGCTTACCCACTCTTGTTCACCTTCTTTGCACGCAGCTTGTCACCCAATTCCAGCGATATCACCTGAAGCTTGGATGAATGTACCTTGACCGGTATGTTTTCACCCTTTACCTTCTCCCTCGTAAGGCCTTCAACAGTTACATAGCCGGTTTTAAGGTTCACCTTGTTGACCTTGCCTTCGATGTCCTTATAGTCCCCTCTCATTATCTTCACCCTGTCCCCCTTCTTCACCCTAACACACCTGATTTTATTTTTGGCCTTCAGTTCCTCCGATAGAGGGGCGGAGACCATCCTGCTCAGGACGTGCAGTGACCGTCTGCCAGTTTTTGCGGTATAGTCCTTTACCACCATATCGATCACACTATAAACGAGGCTACGCTGGCTATGCGCGGCCACTTTTCGGCCGCTTCAGCCGCCACAGCGCCTCTTATATCGGTGCCCTTAAGTTCACCCTCGGGGGTTATTATAACCGCTGCGTTATCTTCAAATGCCATTCTCTGGCCTGAAAGCCTCTTAACCGGATAGCGCTGCCTGACCACCACGGCGTGAAATATCTGCTTTTTCAGGTCCGGGTTACCCTTCTTGACCACCACCACCACCTCATCCCCCACCGTTGCCGCCGGATATCTTTTCAGCCTTCCCTTATATCGCTGTACCTGTATAACCTTCAGCGTTTTGGCCCCCGTGTTGTCGGCGCAGGTAATTACGGAGGTTACGGGGATGGCCTTGGTAGTGTGCGGCTTGTACTCTTCAACGCCCTTGGCAGAAACTGCGCGTGATTTCTGAGATGACATGGCCTA
>JAJZYL010000013.1 GCA_021798095.1 archaeon
ACTTAGTCATTAGACACAGCATATTTTCAATAATTGTTAAAATGTTCAATAAATGCGAAATACGTTGAACAGATTCGGTTTAATTTATATCGTTAAATGTATTCCTTCGCCTATAAGCGCACCGAGGCTCATATGATCTCTACCTTAAACAGGGTTTTCAACTTCGCTGATTATTTGGCAACGCTTCAAGCACTCCATGATTTACCAAAATTTACTTATCGCCATCAGCTTGCGGGCAACCCGGCTCGCCGAATTTTAATGAATCAAAGGAAATTTAAAGAGTTATATAGCATTTAAAAGTTATTTTGGTCGTGGTAACTGATGGAAAGGACTCTAATCGTTATCAAGCCAGATGCAGTTAAAAGGGGGCTGGTAGGAACCATACTTAGCAGGTTCGAGTTAAAGGGCTTCAAAATAATAGAACTTAAGATGATAACGCCCTCCCGTGAGCTAGCCGAAAGGTTCTACATAATACACAAGGGGAAGCCATTTTTTAATGATCTGTTGGATTTCATTACATCCGGGCCCGTAGTTGCTGCAATACTGGAAGGTAGAAACGCTATAGAAACTGTTAGGCTTATGATTGGCTCCACCGACTCTTCAAAGGCGCAAGCCGGATCCATAAGAGGGGACTTTGGACTCGGCCTAACTGATAACATAATTCACGCTAGCGATTCATTGGAGAGCTTTAATAGAGAATCAGCAGTTATTTTTTAGGCGGCCTTTAACTGTTTAATTACGTTAGGCCGTACCTTCTTTAGAATCCTAAAACCGCATATACACTTGATTTCAGGAAGCATAGCTAGCTTTTCAGCGCTGGTCTTTGTGCCGCATCTCACGCACTCGTATATAATTCCGGATTCGGCGTATTGATCCTCTGCCATTGAACTGCTCTTCTAATCACACAATTTAAACTTTGCTTACCTTTGGCTCAAGTTAAAACCGAGTTAAAATTTGGTTCGACTTACTACCCTTAGCACGGATTGATTTGATTATGGCTATATCCAGGCCCTTCCTTCAAAAGTCCGTTAATTATTTAGATAATACGGTCAAATTGATATTGTTACGGCGAGAAATACTGGGTATTCCGAACATCTTGAAAATTTTGATTGCAATTAAATAGTGCAAGTTCAACACAAGACATTTATCCCTTAACCCCTTATAAAAAAAGGTATAACCAACGGCCGAAAGTGGCGACGGCGGAAAGGGGGTACTGCAGAGAATAATAAGTACCCTGGATATTGCAAAGCCAGGCCGTCTATTTGTATGTATGTTGGTTGTTAACGTCGCTATTTTTTTGTTAGGCATTTCCCTGTTTACCTATAGATCAATGTACGGTATATTTTATTTTTACGCCTTCCCTTTAAGCACCGGTTTAATCCTGGCTACCGCGTCATACCGGCGTGACATACGCGCCGGGGACCTTAGGATATATATTTCAGGCCTTATCACTCTATATCTGATCGCAACCATAGTCAGCAGCATGTCAGGTATCTACCTTTTGATGAGCAGCCCTTCAATGGTGAACGCCTATGCTAATGATCTAGCGATTACCCGTTTACGGTACGTTTCCGTTTTTTCCTTGTCAAGAGATATATTTCTTGAGAACGTAGTAATTGATCTTATTTCCTACATCCCCATCGTCGGTATTTTTTTCTTGGGGTATTCGGTAATGAGCACCGGTTCATTGATCTGGGCGCTGAACCTTTCCGGTTATCATATTCATCCGCTAACTTGGTACATGGGCCTGCTCCAAGCGTTCTTGGCACCCTACACTCCAATGGAGTTGGCTTCGTATGCGCTAGCCGCCTATGGAGGTATATACCTAATTAGATTGATCGGTGAAAAAAGCAGCATTAAAGTGGAAGGATCAAACTGGAAATATCTGCAGAAGTCCTTCACGCTCCTGCTTGCTTCGATAGCTCTGTTATATATCTCGGCCGTTATTGAGGCTCTATTAATCCTTTGAAATTTGCCAGCTCTGTTTACATTGGTACGGGGATCTGTGGGTCGTCTGATACAAACCTTCCCAGCCTGAGGCCGAAGCGAGGCCACCTTACAGAATATTAACATATACATTATTTTTTATCATATATAGATAGCCGAATTAGCTGTTTGCCGTTGACCTGGTAGCCGGTTGAGGCTTGGGTCACCGTCTGGTTGATGAATTGGCCTGATCAGGTACTTGATATACGGTGATATTAAATAATGGAGTTTACTGTGGAAGCCATTGTTTCCAGATCGGCAGATTTGACCAGAGGGTTGACTGGCAGAGAAAGGACCGACGTCGAATATTCTTCGGTGCGAGACAATCCTTTCTGACCCAGGTACGCCTTGGTCAGGTGTACAGGGGGATCATAGTACACCCTGCTATCTATGCCCTTTGCCCGTAATGCCGCACTAATCTGGTTCCTCCTTTCACTCATGATAGTATATAGGTACCAGTTATAGCGGCTTCCATCCCTCACCTTAGGCCTTATCTGTTCATCAAGTAGCATGTTAAGTACATAAGCGTTGCTGGCCCTCATTTGTAGGAATCCAGGAAGCTTCTTCAGCTGTGATATTCCAATGGACGCGGATAATTGGTTCAACCGGTAGTTTAACCCAAAACCCGAAAGGGAGTTGTGTGCATCATAACCATGATTCCTGAGCATCCTTGCCCTATCGGCTAGTACATAGTCATCGGTTACCAGAGCGCCCCCTTCACCGGTAGTCATTACCTTCCCTGGATAAAAGCTATAACAACCGATATGTCCTATGGTACCCGTCATTCTCGTCCCATATACGCTTCCAAGGGATTGCGCTGCATCTTCTATGACATATAGGCTACGCTCATTGGCGATCTTCATTATAGCTGACATATCAGCCGTATGGCCATAAAGATGCACCGGCATTATAGCCTTTGACCTACTGGTTACCTTTTCCTCGATTTTTTTGCTGTCTATGGTATAGTATTCATCTACATCCACGAATACGGGCCTTGCGCCAGTTGCCTTTACTGCATTCGCAGATGCGATGAAAGTCATAGATGGAAGAAGGACCTCATCGCCAGGCCCTACCCCTATGGCCATTAAGGCTACATGAAGGGCTGCGGTGCCAGAATTTACGGCTATGGCATCCCGTGCCCCAACAAAGGACCTTATTCCGCTCTCAAATTCACGCACATAATTTCCGCCATTATATGATGCATCAGTCATAGCGCTCTGTTGTATCACCTCTTTAACCATCTTCAGCTCTTCTTCGTCAAATATGGGGGCATTAATTGGTATCATGTAATACAATTGAAAAGTAAAGGGTTATATCCTTTATGCATGGCCAAGTATACGGTTTATAGGTGATGAGCTAATTTGCGCGCAAAATATATCGTTTCTCAGCCGGTCGCGGCAGCCTTCTCATCTGGACCTTCGATTTTCTCTGATATATCTATGACGCTGATTCTTGCCGCTATCCTTTTAGCGAGATTTATGAATGGCTCAGCTAGGTTCAGTTCCTCGGCATTCGTGAATCCGAGGTCTTCAAGCTTTCTTATGTCAGGATACATGGGGAGAGCGCCCAGATAATCAATTCCGAGTTCCTTCGCCTTGCCTTCTACCAGCCCTTCCCCATATAGGTCTATCCTTGTGCCGCAATGGGGGCAAACGATGTAACTCATATCCTCGACTATCCCAATTATGTTAACCTTTAGCCTTCTGAACATGTCAGCAGCCTTAAGCGCTACGGAGAGGGCGGCCCACTGAGGGGTACTGACTATTACTACGCCTGTAAGCGAGGCGTCCTGAGCAGCCGTAAGAGGTGCATCGCCTGTTCCTGGGGGAAGGTCTATGAAAAGATAATCAAGATTCCCCCAGTTGACCGAACCAACGAAATCACGGATAGCCTTGGCGACAAGAGGCCCCCGCCAGACTACTGCGCCATCGGACGTACTGAATTGTGAAATTGATATCAGCCTTATACCTGCAACTAAAGCTGGTTGAATAAGGCCATCCTTTACCTCTACGGAGCCAGCCCTGCCCAACATCTGAGGTATGCTTGCGTTATATATGTCGCCGTCCAAAATACCAACAGTTGCTCCCAACTTTGTCAGGGCGAAGGCGGTCAACAGGGTCACCGTCGATTTTCCCACTCCACCCTTCCCGCTGGCTATTGCAACTATGTTCTTAACCCCTGATAACCCCTCCTTTCGAACTATCGCTCCCTTTGGTACATCGGCTGACATTCGCAGATCCAGCTTTACGCCCAGATTGCCCTCAACGCCGGACTTGATATCATTTATGAAATTCTCTCGAAGAGGGCAGGCGGGGGTGGTAAGCGCTAGGTCAATTACTACATTGTCTCCATTTATGGTGATGCTCTTGACAAATCCTAGGGTCACTATATCTTTACCAAGCTCGGGGTCCTTGATCTTGCTCAGGATAGACAATACATCCTTTTTATCGACCATGTGCCGATGAACGGTGTATTAGTTAAAAATGTTTTGGAGATTACGGCATATAATTAACGCGTGGCCAGCTACAATTAGGATAATCTATGCTATACGCGCATGCCGATTCTCATAGCCTGCTCTCAGGTGATATATAAGATGTGAAAGTGCTAGCTCAGGAAAGCAGATGATATTGTACCGTAACCTTTATAGTCAGTTCTGAGGTGCTGTAAAATAAATGGACGAAAAAGAACTTGAAACAGCCCTTCGTAATGGGCTTCTTGATAAGTGGGGATTTGAAAATTCACATCACCTTGCTAGGCCAGGGGTATATTACCCATCCTACCTCGGGATGTGCATCCGTAAGCAATTTTATATCTATACCATAGGGGAGAAGCCTTCTCCTGAGACGCTTGCAATATTTGCGACAGGCGAAGGGGTTCATGAAGCTGTTGCTGGCGCCCTTAAGAGATCCATAAAGGTGGAGGGAACGGAGATGATAACAAGGCTTAAAGTTAATGAAGAGGTAGCGTTAAGTGGGAGGATAGATCTGCTTATATCTGATCAGCTTGGGGAAAAATATGTAGTAGAAGTGAAGTCAACATCATCAATACCGGAAATCCCAAGATACTCTCATATAATGCAGCTAGAAATATATCTGCTCGCAATGGGTATAAACACAGGTTTCGTCCTTTACTGGAATAAGGGAAATGGAGAGATAAAGGCCTTTAAAGCTACCAAGTCCGATGAGTGGAAAAACAAGATAATGGAAAGAAGTATAATGCTTGACTATTTTGTGCGCACTGGCCAAGCGCCTCCTCAAGAGGCTTATATTGAAGGCCGTAACTGGGAATGTGATGCCTGTTCCTTCCTGGACTCCTGCAAGCCTGGGCAATGAGCGTTTGGCAGATCATACAAATAATTGTCTGAAAGCCGCCCTCTAATCGAGGGTTACAGAATGGTTTCTGGTCATGACCATCAGTCAAACAGGTCTTCATCCATAAATATTGGAGCATCGTAGAGTATAGCAAGCACAGTGGCGTCAGATGCCCTGTAGTTCTCAAATACGATCTCTCCGCCCTTTCCATTAAAGAATAAGCTGGCCCTGAGGACGCCGCTTCTCTGGTATATCTCTACCCTGCCAAGCGTATAACCAAATTTATCACCTAATTGTTCAACCAGGTTATAGATTGTAGGCACAGAGCTCCTGTCCGAAGCCATGAATCTATTGATATGGAAGGATACTTCACCCCCAAAGGAGCTCATAGTAAATAGCTTGCCGTCTTCAGCTTGGAACTGGACAAAGCCCTCCTTTCCTGACTCATCAAGGTATCCGGCGCTGGCGATCTTCACCACCTTGGATGTCATACTTGCCCTTGAGGGCCGCGCATTATTTAACATTTATAGAAATGCTGGAAATTTTAGGGGAGCTGCAAAACTAAGATGCGTGAGTGCTGATGCCTCTTGGACTCCGATGAAGAATGAATACCTATGTGTCAGCCACAGGCCTGATATGGCTGCAGCGGGCAGGACCGAGAAGTCCAACGCCCCGAATGAGGGTTATAAGAAATTATAGCCTTTCAGGCACGCCCTGAGACACACCGAACAGGCGAACGTGCCTACTAAGGGAAAAGAGAAGCCTAATACTCATAACGGTGTATACCGCAACCTTCAGTGCTTACGGAAAAATGTTGAAATAATATTCATAAAGTTCCCTGAAGGGATAATCAAGTATCCACAAAGGAGCTGCTTGATACCGACAAAATTGTGTACACTAGCTGAAAAGGAAGTGGTATGTGCACTAAAATACCATTGATCGGTGGCTTAACGCAACGGATCTTATTGCAGGACGTCAAATAATACCAAGATCACCTTTTAAGGAAGATGATATGCCTGTTGATCATGGAGTTTGGTGTTTGTCTTCCAAATTATGGTAATGATATATCGCCAGATGGCCTAAAGAGGTTTGCCATTGCGGCAGAAGAGCTAGGATATACATCGGTATGGACCACGGATCATATACTCCTAAACGCAGAGAGTGTCTCGCCATACAAAAGTATTGTAGAAAGTGTTACCACGCTGGCCTATATAGCTGACTCAACAAGGAGGATAAAGCTCGGCATATCCTCACTAATAATAAGCATGCGAAACCCGATAATAACGACAAAACAGCTTGCCACCATTGACTTCATAAGCGATGGAAGGCTTACGGTAGCGATTGGTACAGGCTGGAACAAGGGGGAGTTCTCCAGTCTAGGGGCAAATTTTCATGATAGGGGGACAAGGACCAGTGAGTCGATAAGGCTGCTCAGGACCCTATGGAGCGGCAAGGCCAATTTTGAATCAGCGCACTTAAAGGAGAGGCTGTCCGGCGCCATCTTCCTTCCTAAACCAGTGCAGGAAAGGCTCCCTATACGGGTGGCTGGAGCTTCCGAGGCCGCCATGTTGCGGGCGGCCAGGCTAGGGGACGCGTGGCATCCGAACCTCTACAATATTGGTTTATTTGAAAAGTTAGTGGGAAGGTTTCGTGAAATTTCTAGCGAAAAGGATAAGCCGATATATGTAAGAGCGGCATTGAGCGTTGATCCGAAGGAGAGATCCTACAGGGATCCGCAGGGGGAAGAAAGGCCGATACTATCGTGCTCTGGAGCAGGAACCGCAGAATTGATTGAAAGGCTGAAAGAACAGAGGATCAGAGGGGTAATACTTTCGCAGAACTCTAGCGGAACGCGTACCATTGGAGAACAGATCAAATGCATAACTAGCTTTGCCGGGAGCTATTTATATTAGTTAAACGTTAAGTTTTTAATGAAGACTCACGACGATGTACCGGATCCCTTTAAGGTTATGGTTGTAGCCCTAATTTTGGATTCGCATCCGGAAACCGCGTTGAAGATGCTGAGCGATCACTATAAGGTGGATCGGCCGAGTTTAAAGGTCGGCGTAATCAAGGGAAGGACAAAGGGCATCAAGGCCGTTTACATATCAAGGAGGAAAGAGATCATGGCAGCAAGCAGTGAGTACCTATATGATCCGTTCGTTATAATTCATGAATTCTATCACCATCTTAGAAGCATAACCGGGGTCCACAGAGGTACGGAAAGGTTTGCGGATGCATTTGCCATCGATTTTATCAAATCATACTTGCTAGCGGTAAAGGAGATAAAAAGGACAGCAAATTGAAATTCCAGCGATAAATATCGATGTTAAGCCAGTTGTGTTACGTCAGAAGACCTTCTTTCCCATAGCTCCTGGTTCCAAGTTAAACACTATGGTCTTAAGGTTCGTCATTTCATCTATGCTAAATCCCACTCCCTCCCTTCCCGTGCCAGAGCTTCTGGTGCCGCCAAACGGGAAGTAGCCTATACCGTGTCTAGGCATATCGTTTACGGTGACTTCTCCCACCGATAACGATTTTGAAACTCTCCATATGTCGTAGAAGTTATTTGAAAATATGCAGGAATCAAGCCCGTATCTACTCTGCAGCGAGACAGCTATGGCCTCCTCCCTGTCCTTTACAGCGTGGATTGGTATGACCGGGCCGAACGTCTCCTCCCATAATATCCTCGCTGATACTGGAACATTCCCCAGGATCGTAGGCTCAACATAACAGTCGCGAACCTTCCCGCCCATTAACAGGCTGGCGCCCTTCTTCAAGGCGTCCTCGATCAGGGCCTTTACCCTCACTGCGGCGTCTTCATTGACCAGAGGGCCGACCTTGACCCCATCATCCTTAAGTGGGTCCCCCAATCTGTATTCCTTACCATAATTAAGAATGCGTTCGGTGAGCTGCTTTGAAACCTTCTTCACCGTGAGCACAGCGCTTATGGCGTCGCACCTCTGGCCGGCGTTTCTGAAACTACCATCTACAATCTTTTTCGCAGCTAGGTCAATATCAGCGTCGCCAAGGACAATGGCATAAGCCTTTCCGCCTAGCTCAAGGTGCAGCTTTTTAATTCCGGCAACCGATACTATGCTGTTTCCCCCACCGGTGCTTCCGGTGAAACTTATCATTGAGACATATTGATTTGACGCTAGAGCTTTTCCAACAGTCGACCCCGGTCCGTTTATAACGCTCACTGTTCCCTTAGGGACTCCCGCAGCGTTTAGGATCTGGGTAAATAGGATGGTGGATATCGGGGTCTCGGTGGCAGGTTTTACTATGACGCTATTACCGGCAAGTAATGCCGGTATTATCTTTGATCCGGGTATGTAGAGCGGATAGTTAAAAGGGCCTATAGCTAAGACTACTCCTACAGGTTCCCTTATTACCAGCGCCATCTTCTTTGACGTATCTTTGGACCAGTCTCCTGGCATATATTCTCCAAAGATCTTTCTGGCATCCTCCATAGTCAAGCTCATCCTTGATGCTAATGAGCGTATTTCACCGATTGCATCATCCCTGGTTTTTCCCCCTTCGAGCATAAGGGCTCTGGCCATTTCTTCTTCTCTTTCAAGCAGTATATGCCTTGCCTCCTGAAGTATCTCCACCCTTTCTATCCCAGCCAGTTCCCTTATCATTTTCTGATTCTCCTTGGCAGCATCTACAGCATGGCCGGCTTGGTTTAAGGACGCAGTGCTCAGATAGGCGAAATGGCCTCCGTCAAAGGGAGTAATCACCTCTATTCTTTCTCCCTTTCCATCCTGCCATTCGCCATCAATGAATAATCTAAATACGGGGAGTTCATTTTCATCCTTGTAGATAAGGTCCTCAAAGAAGGATGAAATGTTCAGATCGTATTCGCTAACACTGGTTAGCTTGCGTCCTCCGGCCTTCATGGTTGGTAAAGCACGTGATGCTATAGATAAAGTTTATCTCCCTCGTCTCCGCTCTAGCGCTGATTACTGGGAGGATAGGTAAAACGAGATTTGATATTTAGCCTGTTTACAGCCTGAGGATGTACGTATAATTACTCTAAAGGTCAATTGAAGGTCAATAAAAAGCTTTTAAGCGGAAATAAACCTGATCCGATGAGGAAGATGGGAGAGTTTAAACAAAGGCTGTTCGAAAGGATCAAGTTCATAGATGAGGAGGAGGAATTGAATTATGGTTCCTCCCCTGAGGGCAGGAGCGTAAAAGATCTTCTGGAATACGGCTTCATACCGCTTGATAAGCCGGTTGGGCAAACCAGCCAGCAGGTGGATTCCTGGGTAAAACACATGCTTAAGGCGGAAAAGGCTGGCCACAGTGGTACTCTGGATCCGCAAGTATCAGGCCTTCTCCCCATAGGCTTAAACTCGGCGACAAAGGCGCTTGGCGCACTGCTGCTCGGTTCCAAGACGTACATCGCCGTTATGAAAGTCCACCAGAATATTGATGAAGCCAATGTAAGACGCGTCCTGAAGGAATTTACAGGCCCTATATATCAATGGCCGCCAATGAGGTCCGCCGTCAAAAGACAGAGAAGGATAAAGAACATCTATGAAATAAATGTTGAAGAGGTTGATCAGCAACTTTTCCTTCTTACCATCAAGTGCGAGGCCGGCACTTATGTGAGGAAGCTGATATACGATATGGGTGAGGTCCTTGAGACGGGTGCTACTATGATTGACCTAAGGCGCACGCGCGTTGCAGACCTGGATGAAAGCCAGGGGTTCGTAAAACTGCTAGATATACGAATAGCGCAGGATGCGCTGGAAAGACGGGGAGACGATGGGCCGCTTAGAAGCGCAGTCAAGCCAATTGAAATAGCTCTAACGCATCTTGGTTCCATAGTCTGCAAGGATTCAGCAGTGGAGTCGCTGTGCCAGGGGGCGTACTTGGCCATACCCGGGGTAATAGGGTTCGATCCGCGTATCAGAAAGGGTGATACCCTGGCAATTTATACACAAAAGGGGGAAGTAATAGCCTTGGCCACCGCACAAATGGACGCCCACGACATCGAGGAATCCCCTCGAGGGATCGTGGCCACGGTCAACAGGGTCATAATGAAGGCTGGGACCTACCCAAGGATGTGGAAGAAGTCAGATATGAACCAATAGCGATCGCGATTTAGATCGAAAGGCTCTCATTGAAGACATTCTATTTTGGCAATTGAATGGAATCCATGGCTTCCCTTACCATCTCCGTCGCCAGCTTTACGAGCCTTTTATTTCCGCTCCCCTCGGCTCTAATTTTCAATTGAGGCATGGTATTGGACATCCTGATGAGCACCCACCCATCATCGAAGTAGGCCTTTATGCCGTCGATTTTGCTAACATTTTTGGCATCCAATGCGAGCTTATTCCCTATGTTTTCCATTATTTGGGCCTTCAATTCACTGGGCACATCAATTTCAAGCACGGGTGATGATGGAAGTGTAGGTATATCCGAAGCCAGACTCGAAAGAGGCCTTCCATAGCGCTTGATCACTTCTGCCATCACTATGGCGGCGAACAGCGCGTCGTCCAGTCCATAGACGTCGGAAAAATAATAATGCCCGCTTATTTCGCCTCCCAGCAACGCCCCCTCCCTGATCATTGTATCCATGATATAGGCATGGCCGACACGGCTTTCGATCACTTCTCCGCCTAGGCTTGCCATATACGATTGAGTAGCGGATGATATATTCACTTCAGTAACGATCCTACCCGCCCAATTATTCCTCTCCAGATAATATCTTCCAATTAGCGCCAGAGCGACGTCCCCCGACAACGTCTTGCCCCGTTCATCTACGAAAAGGGCTCGATCGCCATCGCCATCGAAGGCCACGCCAAGGGCTGCCCCGCTATCGGTAACGGACCGCTTTAAAGCCCCTATTGACTCATCCTTTGGCTCAGGAGGACGAGATGGAAATGACCCATCGGGTGTGTCGTTTATAGTAGTCACGCGTGCTCCGACCACCTCCAAGGCCCGACGAGCTGCCCTGTAAGTTGCTCCATTTCCCACATCAAGCACCACCTTCATTCCCCCGAGAGGTGGTACCCTTTCAGCTATGTAACGAAGGTATTCGTCTTCCACGTTCACATCCACAGCACTTCCACCGGCTTTGGCAGACGGCATCTCCGTTCCAGAATCGAATATATTCTTGAGCCGTTCCATCCCCATGCCGGCGGCAACGATATAAGCCCCCTCTCTGCATAGCTTGAACCCATTATATTCGGGAGGATTGTGACTGGCCGTCACCATTATCCCCCCGTCTAACCTTCGATGGACTATCGCAAAATAGAAAAGCGGGGTGGGCACAATTCCCAAACGCTCAACTTTATTACCCGATCTGACGAGCGAAGATATAAGGGCTCTGCTAAGTTCATCGCTCTGATTTCGGACATCCATTGCGACGGCCAACCTTGACCTTTTACCGAGGTAGACAGAGAACGCTTCCCCAAGCCGCCTAGCAAAATTTTCATCTATTTCCTTGCCCACTATTCCCCTTATGTCATATGCATGGAAGGCCATAGCCCTAGTTCAAGCTTTGTACTAATATATATTTTGAATTTTTCTCAGGAACTGGTCCAATATGCGTTACTGCTTCCGATATCTTGGCTATATCAACGTGGGCAGTTCTATTTATTAGTAGGATAGGATAACCGACCTTAATGGTGATGGGCATGGAGGGCAACGGATGGCGCGGGGGCATGAAAATAAATGAAATACTAGAGATGCTAAAGGAACCCCTATGGCAAAGGCGGTGGAGCCCTGGAACGCTTGCGGGAACCACTCCCCCAGCCACGTTTGTAGGGGAAAGCGGGTACCCTAGGGTTTCGGTTGGCTCGGCCCTGCCCCAGCACGAAAGACAATTATCCGTATATGAAGATCCTAGATCATGGCTTGACATGACCATTGATGAAATTGTGGCGCTAAGGACGTATGCTGTGCTTCCCGTGAAAAAGGCAAAGGTAGCCCCCATAGGCGACCGCGATATCGAGCTGTTTCAGCAGATGACAATGGGCGATAGTCCTGTGGATACAGAACTAAAGGTAGGAAAGATCGTCAGGAGATCACCGGTCTTCAACGGTTATTATGCGCCGGTCGGTACGTCAATCGAAGCATTGAAAGTACTCTACATGGCAAATCCGAAAGTGCCAAGGCCTATAGAAAAGGTGGCAGGTGACAGGGATATGAAGGCCTCTGATGGGGCTCTGGCCCTTTATAACTCTGGCATCTCAATTTACAAAATACAAAATCTGCTTTCGATTGGCCTTGTAGGGCGGAAGAGAAGGCTCGTCCCGACAAAATGGGGAATAACAGCAACCGATTCAATGATAGGTGACGCCCTTCTAGATTTAATAAAGGACTTCCCAAGGATAGACCGTTATCTGGTAAGCCATGGCTACTTTTTGGGAAACCGTTTCGTGGTTATCCTGACCCCCGATAACTGGCAGTTCGAGATGCTGGAGAGCTGGTTGCCATTCTTCGGCCGCCAGAATACGGACACCACTATAGCCGCTGATCATGAAGGTTATTTTGGGAGGTCGGCTTACGCCAGCAACATTGAAGGCGCTTATTACGCTGCAAGGCTGGCTATATTGGAGTACCTTAGGAGGATCAGAAAACAGGCAGGGGGCATAGTCCTTATGGAGGTGGACAGGAACTGGACCACTTCGCTTGGCGTATGGAGGGTAAGGGAGGGGATCAGGAGGGCGCTGCAGCAGTTTACAACCTATGACGAACTTGATAGTGCTAAAAATGCGGCGCTTTGCCTTATGAGCACTAAGAAAGATAACTGGATAAGAAGCTCCTTATTACTGACAAAAAGGCAGCTCGATATTACGCAGTTCTTGTCCTGAACTATTTAACGGCTACCCCGTTTAATGAACCCGTCGATGAAGGCTTCGATGTAACCCTGACCTTTCCGATTTCCGTATTAAGGATTGAGCCCTTTGTTACGATGCCGCGCCTTTCGTAGTCCCGATTGGCCTGGTTACTTATGAAGGCGGTTATCTTTGCCTTCTGCACTTTATTATCGGCCGTGGCTACATTGATCGTGGCAGCCTGAACGAGAAAATCCCGGTAGGCGCCACCCTTTATGCGCCTGTTCTGAACCACCTGCTTGTCGACTACTGGTTCCTTTGGTAGTCGCTTTGACTCCCTTCTCCTCCGACTTCGGTATGCCTTTCTCCTTCCCCCAGTGAGTTTACGCTTTGTCAAATTTTCGGTATTTACCATTAAAAGGGGTATCTGTATACTCGATTTAAACGTTGCTGAAAGGAAATAATAAGACGAATGCAGGTCTCAGCTTTGCATCTACGGGGAGGTAGCAACCTCCTTCAATCGTTTATACAGGGCTTCCATGCCTTCCTTGCTGTTCATAAGCGTATCTTCGATGTACACCTTAAACCCCATATCTCTTATAGGCGATGCTAAGCGGGAATCAGCGGCATCTATGACCAAAATATCAACTAAACCTTTGTAGAGCTTGGCCAATCCCATTGCGGAGGCTTCAAGGCCAATGTCTTTCATCATGCGTTCTGCAGGCCCCTTGACAGCATGGCCTCCTATAAATGGAGAAACCGCTATAACGCTAAATTTCCTTTTTAATATTGTCCTTCTTATCTCATCGATTGAAAGTATTGGCCATACGCTAGCGAGCGGGTTACTTGGGGGGATTATGAGGAGTTCTGTTCTCTTCAAGGCGCTCAACACCTGAGGCGTGGCCCTAGCGTGATCGCTACCCTGGTACGTAACCGCCCGGATGTCACGTTCCCTGGAGTATCTGATATAATACTCCTCGAACGACGTTTCCCCTAGGTCCGTTGATATCACCGTTGTTAGCCTATCGTTCGTTGCCGGAAGAACGTGTATTTTAAGGCCAAGAAGGGCGGCAACTTCCTGTGCAATATCGGTTAGCGTATACCCATGCTTCAGCTTCCAAGATCTATATACATGTAACGATATATCCCTATCGCCCAGCATTATCCAGGGCTGTACGCCCAAGCTCTTCCACATATCGAAGGCGTTAAACGAATCGCCCTTGATGCCCCAACCCCTATCAAGGTCTAATAACCCTGCGCATGAATAAATGATCGTATCCAGGTCCGGCGAAACATACAGGCCCAGCACCTCAACATCATCTCCCACGTTGGCCACTACTGTGACATCATCATCTGTGGCTAATGAACCAACCGCCAGTTTTGACCCGGCCGTCCCCCCGGCTAACATAGAGATATTCATACAATCAGGTTACCATGGCCCATATTTATCGTTAAACTGAGCATGTGCCCCCTGCCAACGCCATTTAACTTGCCTGAAACTTGATACTGGGGTCTATCT
>JAJZYL010000014.1 GCA_021798095.1 archaeon
AGACGATTTAGTAGCTATGACTGTTTCCCGATGAAAACCTTTTCTATAAGATATGTTAAAACCTAATTCTCCTAAATGCCTTCTGATTTCCTGTTTGTGTGCAAATTCAACGTATATGAATGCGCCATCAGGAACGAGTACCCTGTGGATTTCGCCCAGCCCAGTAAATATATTTTCGAGTTTCCCAAGGTGATGGAGTATCAGGTGCGCCACAACGAGGTCAAATGTGTTATTCTGATATCGCAAATTAGTTGCATCAGCCCGTTCAACGGTAATAACATCGGGAACCCCGCCAAACTTATCTTCTAGGCGTTTCCTTGCCGTAGCTACCTGATCCTGATCAAAATCGGTGAGCGTGATAGATAGAGGGTGAAATTTTTCATACAACAAGGAAGAAAGGGCTCCATTTCCAGCTCCTAGTTCCAGGATTCTTGAGTTGTTTCCAACCTTTACTACCCCTGATTCTTTCATCCTGAAAAGAAGTTTTTCGAAGTACCCTTCTCCTCTTTTGTTCACGAACCACTTCTCGATACGGGAAAGTTCAGGCACGCAATATCTAAATATAATTAATCTTAAATATCTTTCTTGCAGTAGTAATTTAAGCTAGTCACATAACATCATTTCGTGACAGAGTGACTGGAATACAACAAGAGGGTGGTTAATGAGATAGTTAAGGGTTCTAACCGCTAATGGTAAGACCTATGCATACCCCACAAATTATATCGCATCATGGCCATTCTCCTGCGCCCTTGGGAAGCGGGTCGTTGGTTCGGGCCTAGACGGAACTAACATTTATATAATTCAGAATGTAAAATTTTCTCAATGAAGATATCAGGGATAAGGATAGACATTCCTAAAGGAGTTAATATAATACTTGGTCAGTCCCACTTTATCAAGACCGTTGAAGATATTTATGAAAGGCTGGCCACCTCAATGCCCAATATCAAGTTCGGCCTTGCCTTCTGCGAGGCTAGCGGCCCATCTCTAATACGCTATGATGGAACGGATAAGCGGTCCATCACGTTAGCCACGGACATAGCTAAGAGGATAGCTGCCGGTCATTCCTTTGTAGTTATCTTGAACGGGGCTTACCCCATCAACGTGTTGAACAGGATCAAGGATGTGGAGGAGGTGGTTGGTATCTACTGCGCAACCGCTAACTCGATATCAGTAATAACAGCTGATGACGATAACGGAAGGGCAATCCTCGGGGTTATTGATGGTGTCAGGCCAAAGGGAACGGAGGATAGATCCTCCAAGATGGCTAGGCACAAACTCCTTAGAGATCTTGGCTACAAATTGTAGCGCCCCGATCATCATCATTTTATATGCCAAATCTTGGCATTGGTCATCGTGGTCGGTGGATGGGCATTATATAATGTCAGATGTTAAATATCTATAGCAGTCATGGACTGCATAATAATATAAGGCAATATATATGAATAAACTGATATATAATTAGTGTATATTTGTTACTTTGTTCATTTAATGAGGGAAATGTTTATTATGCTAAAGATTTAAGCGGTATTATGCCTTACAGATTAGTGGATGGAAAACCGGAAAGTTATACTTATACGGCGGCCGAGGTCAGTGCCGCATTAAAGGATAGAGGTATTAAATACCTAGATCTCCAGTTTGTAAATTTAACCGGCAGGCTTCAGCACATAACCATCAGCGCGGCCCACTTGGATAGCGACTCCTTCATCTCCGGTATACCGAAGGTGGACGGTTCTAGCATCAAGGGTTTCACCGGCATCGAAGATTCTGACCTTATATTCATACCAGACCCATCCACCTTTGTGGTGTTGCCCTGGTACGATGGGTCTATAGCAAGGATCATGGGGGACATCTATTGCGATATGGGTAGGAAGAGGCTTGATAGTGATTCACGGTCAGTGGCTCAGAACGCTGAGAAATACCTGAACGGACTGGGTTATACCGCCCTTTTAGGACCGGAGCTAGAATACTTTGTGTTCGGTCAGGTCCACTGGGACGCCCTTACCGGTTATAGGCAAAGCTACTCAGTGGATTCAGAGGAGGCCCCCTGGGCTGATAACCCTTACAGGATGAGGTACAAAGAGGGCTACTACCCAGCACCCCCCTATGACCCGCTTATGGAATACAGGTCAAAGCTGTCCGATGCGCTGGCTATCATGGGATTGCTGGTAGAGGCACACCATCATGAAGTTGCGGCCGCTGGGCAGATAGAGGTCAACACATATAGGGATTATCTTCTGGAAACGGCCGACGCGGTGACAACGCACAAGTATGCCGCGAAGATGGTAGGCCAGTCGCTTGGAAAGTGGGTCACTTTTATGCCGAAACCCATCTTTGGTGACAACGCGAGCGGCATGCATGTAAACATCAGCGTCTGGAGCGGCAAACACGGGAAACACATGGAGAACAAATTCTTTGATGAAAATGATAAGTACGCTCAAATAAGCCAGATGGCCAGGTACTTTGTGGGTGGTCTGTTGAGCCATACCAGGAGTTTGGCTGCCATTGTGGCTCCCACTACAAACAGCTATAAGCGGCTGGTCCCAGGATATGAAGCCCCTACAAATATAGCTTGGAGCCGCGGCAACAGGAGCGCCAACGTCAGGATCCCAATATATAATAAAGGGTCTCCCAGCAACAAGCGTATAGAATACAGAACACCCGATCCCAGCTGTAACCCATACCTAGCGCTCTCAGCCATACTGCTGGCTGGCATGGATGGTGTTAAGAAAAAGATCGAGCCGCCAGAACCGGTGGATGAAGACCTGTACAGCATTTCGCCTGAAAGAGCTGCCTCACTGAAGGTCGGAAAGCTGCCCAAAGATCTCTCTGAGGCCATTGAAGAGCTTCAGTCGGATAAAGAATATCTCAAGCCAGCTTTCACGGATAGCCTGTTAGATAAAATTATACAGATTGAGAAGAAAGAAATAACGGAAGTGTCAGCCAGGCCTCATCCATACGAATATCATTTATACTTTGATGTATAGTTGAGCTGAATGAACCTGTAGAAATCAGCGTTATCCATCTTTTTCAGCGCTGGGATGCCGGCCAGACGTTTGGCGATCCCGGCCCTACTCTCATGGTAGACGACTTGAGCATCCTCATACTTCCCTATGACGGCCCTTATGAGCCGGAGGTCGGCCCGCTGATATGAACTCCTTATCGTGCTCTGTGACAGTGGATAGACATCATGTAATTCTATTGGAACGAGGCCCAGAAATGGCACAGCTAGAAATACATCTGCCTTAATGGATGGAAGCAGCTTAACAAGCTCTTCTGCCCTCTTGAAGGTGAACTCATCAAAGTTCCTTGGTAATATGATTATAACCCTATCGTGCATAGGCTTCCTCCTAACCAGATATTCCCTATGCCTCCTTATTTCTGGCCGGGTCAGGTCGGTTTCATCAAACAAAAACAGCGCCCGTTCCTTAAAGAAGGGCGTCCCGTTATCCAATAGATGCCCAGTTCCTGAGATTCTGGAGATATATCTGGTTGCTTCAAACGCCGCCGGGTGGGACCTCCCCTTTTCCATTATATATTCCCAGAGCCTACCTTCCTTTATGGCCTCCTTGATCAGGTTCAGCTCCATCTTCAACACGTACAGGTTGTGGATGGCCAAATTCTCGGCCAGTTCCTTGTGGCCCATGTCCAGCAGGTTGTTCAAACCTGTATTGCACACCGGGCAGGAACACGGTAAATAGCTCATCTCTTCAAGTTTCCTAGAGCCGTGAAGGGTCATATAGGAGCCCCTCTTGGCGAAGAGTATATACGAAGCTGAATCGAAGATATCACACCCTAGTGCTACCGATAATCCCATGGTCAGCGGATGGGCAGCCCCGAACAGATGTAACGGTTTTTCAATTGGAAGGACTGACCTGGTCACGTTTATCATCCTTGCCAAGGCGGCGAAGTCATAGTTATTCATGAGCTCTACGGGGCTACCCAGTGCGAACCAATCGAATCCCATATCGGCCATCTCCTTTGCTGAGTATTTCACCAGCCGATCGTGCTCGCCACCCTGAATGGGCCCAACCCAGGCCGTCCCCTTCCTGTTTATTACATTCAGAGACCGCCTTGCGGAGTCGATAGTAAACTTGACCGTTTCCTTTGCGTGTTCATATGAGGCATTCTTTCCGGTGGGCCTGTCAAGTATAACGGCTATATCCGATCCTATATCCTGTTGAAATAGGGCTATTTCTTCAGGGGCAATTTCAAGGTCGCCATATTCCAGCATCTGGTATCCTCCGGAATCGGTCATGATAATTCCATCAAAACCTACAAGTGAATGCAGCCCTCTTTCCCTGGCCTGAGAAGCTAACCTCTTATATAGGATATAGGAGTTTGTAATGACGGCGTCAAAACCCATTTCTTTTATCCTTGTAGCCGGTATCTCCTGCTTATACGGGTGGACGACCGGTAGAAAGATCGGCGTCTCAAGGTTTTTTCCGTTCAGCTCCAACCTTCCGATCCTACCCATGAGGTCTGACGATTTAACTTCGAAACTGACCCTCAAACTTATTTAGGTATGATAACACAGTTTTTAACCTTTGAGTGTACCGTCATATACATGTTAGCCTGTGCCTCGGCATATTTTTAAGTCCATTTATCTGCATAAGTACGTGGGCACAGCGTATAATTACTATGGGGACCTTGTGACGCTCGTATCCTCATACGAGTTGCCCGGCAATACTGGACTTCTGAAAGATGGAATAAGGGCCGCCAAGCGGATCATACTGATGGGCACTGGCAGGTCAGGTGACGTTGCAGATATAACGCTCCGCTTTTTGCGCAACATAGGCTTTAATAATTCGTATGGCCCTGGCGAGGTTCCGTACATCCTGAAGAAGGATGACCTGCTACTGGCCATTTCCGGAAGCGGCACTTCGTTCTATACACTGGAAACGGCAAGGGTTGCCAAGAATTCAGGAAGCACGGTGGCTGCCATAACAAGCAATGATAAAAGCCCCTTGGCGACGCTTTCGGATTTAACCATAGCTATCCCCGGCAGTAGCGCCATGCGAAATGGTGTCGATTACTATTCCAGGCAATTGACTGGGTTTCCCTTCGCGGTCCTCACTCCTCTTGGAACGCTGTTCGAACTAAGGGCGTTGCTATTCTCGCTTTCAATAATAGCCGGCCTTCAGGGCAAGGAGATTTCAACCACGCACAGTTCATTGATGGATGCTATTGCGTCCTATTATCCGCCCAAATCTTATTATGAAGAGCTTTATAGGCTGGCACCCAAGCCGCGGTCCCTTACTAATCCCCTTGGGGGAAGGACGGTGACCATAGGAGAGGGGTTGAGTGGGGCGGTGGCCAGATTCTTTACTACGAGGTTGAGGCACTGTGCAAAGGAAAAGGAGGAAAGAATGGTAAGTTACTGGCTTGATAAGGGTACGATGAGCGTATCCGAGGGGGATATGGTGCTCACCATATCCGGGTCAGGAGGGCACATCCCCACCATGTTATCGGAAGCTGGTAAAAGGAAGGGGGCAAAGGTAGTGGCTATAACTTCGTTTGCGGATTCCCCTCTAGCCAAGGCAGCTGATCTGGTGATCCACGTGCCGGGCCGAGTAAACATGAACCTCAAAGGGTTGAGGGCAAGCTATTTTCCGAGCGATCCTCTTCTATCGGTGTTTGAGTTAAGGTCTCTATTCTTCCTGGAGACATTCATTTACTATCTTGCCATACAGGAGGGCATAACAGAAACGGATATGAAAAGGGTCCATTCGGATTTCACCTGACCCGTAAATCCTATATGCTTTATATGCGGGTCTGTCCTGCACGGCTTAATGTTCCAGAACTTGTGTTTGAAGCCGTTTTTCCTCATGCATCTTATCGAATAACGTCTCCCCTTCTTTATATGCGAAGCTGGAACGCTTGTAATACCCATCCTTAAGCGTCTTGCCATTGGCCTTTTCCCATTCCTCTATGCTCATCGAGAATCTCCTCTGTATGCGGTCTCTGTACCATTCAGGGATCACGTTATAGCTGCAAAATGGAATTATCCTGTCGTCCGGCGTAAGGTAATGGATATCGCATCTCCTTACCCTTTCTGCATCATAATTGTATTTATCCATAAAGTGCATCATGCCTAGGAATAACGCCTTTTCCTGTATCTGGCCTAAAGAGGAGTAATCATGCCTGATCAAGGCGCTGAACAGCATACGGCCAAGATTCAAGCCGCTTGGCATTTTGCGCCTGTTTATATACCTGTTCAGCCCAGTCAGCACTTCCGCCCCGACCAGGTACTTGTTCTTACCAGACCTTATGCTATCCGCTTTATCATCAAGGAACTTGAGCATTCCATCTATGTCAACAAACCTTGATATCGGTACATAGGCGGCTCCATCCTTAAATACATAGGTAGCTGCGCCGCAGGCAAAATGGGTTGAAAGTTCGTATTGGGTTTTTCCGGTCCAGGCTTCCACGAAATTAGAAAAAGGCATTGACGCAGGGACTGGGAACCAGTCATCTACAGAAATCTGCCCACCTGATTGTTCATCTATCTTCTTGATTACATCTGGTATTGTTATCCTGAACTTATCCCTCTGCGCCTTTGGCATCCTTCCCACCAATGAGACCGGTTGGAAGTTAATCCCCCTTACTATATCCATGTTCGAAGCAGCGTACCTGACCATATCCCAGACCTCCATATCGTTGACCGAATTGATGACCGTGGGAACTAATACCATCCCCAGGCCCACCCTTCTGCAATTCTCGAGGAGAGATGGGAACTCCCAATAGTTTTTTGGATTGGTCTTAGGTGATACACCATCAAAGCTAACGTAAAGCGTATTTACGCCAGCCTCCCTTACGCTCTTACACTTTTCTGGGCTCTGAGATAGTATGATTCCGTCAGAATTAAGTTGCACATGCGTAACGCCTTCCTCCTTCACAGCTTTGATGATTTCAACTATATCCTCTCTTACCATGGGTTCCCCACCGGTTAGCTGGACGGCTACACCGCGGGTAGGTTTTTCCCCCAGCATGTTCCTTGCCATACGTCTGATCTGTTCAATCGATGGCTCGTACACGTACCCAGCCTTCTCAGCATAGAAGAAGCAATACCAGCAGTTCAGGTCACACCTGTTGGTGACAACAAGATTGGCCAGGCCAGTATGGCTCAAGTGGTTGGTACATAGGCCACAGTTGGCCGGGCAGTTGACGGTCTCAGCCCTCGTAGTTGGGTTGCTGACCCCCCTCCCATCTCTTGCATATTTAGAAAATCTTTTGTACACATCATATGAACCATAATAGACATCTTCAAAGTAACCGTGAACGGGGCAGGTTTTACCTATATATACCCTGTCGCCGCGCTCAAACACCTCCGCGTCCAGAATCCTATTGCATTCTGGGCATATGCTTTTTGTCCTGCGTAGCAGAGTTTTAGATATCTCCTGTTGCAATTCCACAACAGTTCACCGATTCTGGGGCATATGGGCTGTTTAAAAACATTACCGATTGCCACCCGTATGAATCACGGTCATAAAAGCATAAGGTATCTTGTAAGTCTAGCAAAATCAGATTACGCGTTCATGTAGGAGATGGTGTTGGGGCCCTATCTGGGCACGGGCAAACAGCAATGGTGGCCATCAAGAATCCCAGACGTTATATAACGTATTAGATAAAATCAGAATGTGTCGAACTAAGCGGATATTTCAGTAAATCCTGGATAGATCAGCAGAACTCTCAAATCCCTCGTTATTGAAGTTAACGTGAAAATATATATAAGGAGAGGAGAGGATTCGATAATTATGGAACATTCCGCAGGGGGTGTAATATATTATAGGGGAGAGGGGGGAGTACCCATGTACCTTGTACTCCTCAGCAGGCGGGGAATATGGGAGTTCCCAAAGGGGCATATAGAAAATAAGGAGAACCCTCAGGGGGCGGCCTTACGTGAAATAAATGAGGAAACCGGCCTTTCAACTATCAAATTGATGGGCAACTTCAAGTACGTAATAAGCTACGCCTTCTATAAGGATGGAGAAAGAATCAAGAAGGATGTGGTTTATTTCATTGCAGAAACTAGGAAGGCTGAAGTGAAGATCAGCAATGAGCATACGGGCTTTATGTGGCTAGGCTTCAATGAGGCGTTCCAGAGGCTAACTCACGCCCAGTCTAAGAAGCTCATAACGGAGGCTAATGCCTGGATAAACGCGCTCGATGGTGTTTGGAGAGCTTGAACGCGGACGGGCATACCCCATGCAGCGGACATTCATCACACAGTGGATATCTGGCCCTACAGAACCTGCGGCCAAGGGCAATTAGCTCCAAGTGCGCCAACCTGTAATCACTAGGGCTGAAAAATCGTTTCAGCGCCTCGGTTGTTTCCTCATAGCCATCACCATCGCGTGCTATGCCCAGTCTCTTGGATACCCTTGATATATGGGTATCCACAGGGAAGGCGCCAAGTTTGGCGTAGAAGAGCAGGAATATATCGGCCGTCTTAGGGCCTATCCCCGGCAGGCCAAGTAGGAATTCCCTCAGGTCTTTCTGCGTCATATTCTCCATGGAGCTCCAATTAAAACCATGGAACTTCGATGCAAGCGATTTAATGGTCCTTGCCTTGTTATGATAGAGCCCACCCACCTTTATTGCAGCCTCGATATCGGCTAAATTTGCACGCAACAGGGAGGTCTGATCGGCCCCAACTTTCTCCTTTAAAGTTTTTAAGGCTTTCATGCTGTTCCTGTCACTGGTGTTCTGGCTAAGAACGGTGGCGATGAGCAGTTCAAATGGATCCTCTCCCTTAAGGATAGTGAACTTGGTTTCATCTATTGGAAGCTCCCTTTTCAGGGAGGTTAGTATAAATTCAGCCTGCAACCGCGTCATATATATCTTCTAACCTTCTCTTGATGGATATGAGGTCAGTATTAGGCCCTGAAACCTGTGCTATAGCGTCACCCCCCCTTAAAATTGTGATGGTATCGTCGGGGCCACTTTTGAACAAGATATAAGAAGGTTCGTTCCTTAAGACCGGATACCCAGCTTTCATCAGTCTTTCTTCCACCGCCTTCAGGTCCAGGCCGCCTTTCTTTCTCCCTCTTATGAAGAAAGTACCAAGGCCGTTGCGTGAGCAGCCCAGCTCCACCCTTTCAAATTCAAGCTCTGTGGGTGGATTTATCCCCTCTCCATCAACTTTGTTGCATACAGGGCAACTCCTATTGACGCTCAAGTCCACCACTTCGGTGGATGGCACGTGAAGGTCTGCGAGCAGTAGCTTCCCGGCCAGCCTCGGAGGATTACCAGTAAGTATACTGATGGTCTCAGCTACAGCTATTCCCGAAATTACGCTCAATATAGATGGGTGAATGCCCACTTCCGCGCATTTTGGAAGATCAACATCATATAGGCCTCCATAGAATTCCTCCAAGCATGGTGTGGTGCCCGGCAATATTGTGCTAACGTTGCCATAGGTTTCGATGGCGGACGCGAAGACATACGGCTTTCTAAATTTTACAGCCAACCTATTCAGATAGTAACGCGGTGGCATGCTATCGAGCCCGTCGGCTATGACCATGGCCTTTCCAACGGCATCAGCCGCCATCTGGCTTTGTAGGGATGCAGCGATGGGATATACTGTAACTCCACTGTTAAACCGTTTTATTCGCTTCTCAGCGGCATAAACCTTTGGTAGCCCTATGTCATCCTCTTCATAAAGGAACTGTCTGTGTAGGTCGCTCAATGAAACCAGATCCCTATCTATCAGGTATAGAGTGCCTACCCCCATCCTGGCCAGCAGCATCGCCGAGGAGGCACCCAGCCCGCCCACTCCTACTACGGTTACACTAGCGTCGCGTAACTTATCCTGCCCATCAGGGCCTATGTCCTTAAGGACCAACTGCCTTGCATAACGCTCCATAAGATAATCGGTCAAAGTATAGGTATCGTATTTATCCAGATTAATAATTCTGTCGTCGATATAGCCGCGATACAGTTAAAAGCATATAAGCAAAGTACCCTAGCGAGATTAAATTGACCAAGGTACTGATTTGCGATCAATTCGATAAGGCTGGAATGGAGCTGTTAAAAAAAGGTAGCATCGAAGTTGATTACAAGCCATCAATAACCCCCGAAGAGTTAAAGGCGGTGATAGGCGGATATGATGGGGTAATAGTCAGAAGCAGGACAAAGGTCAGACAGGATGTAATATCGTTGGCTTCAAGGCTAAAGGTTATCGGGCGCGCCGGCGTGGGGCTTGATAACATAGATCTAAAAGCCGCAGAAGCAAGAAACATCAAAGTGGTTAACGCGCCTGAGGCGCTCACCAACGCCGTGGCTGAGCTGATAATAGGAGACATGATAGCGCTGGTCAGGGACATCTATAAGGCAACCAGCACTATGAAAAGCGGCGTCTGGGCAAAGGCTGAACTGATGGGCTCCGAGCTATCTGGAAAGACCCTCGGTGTGGTAGGATTTGGAAGAATAGGAAGGAGCGTCGCGCGAATAGCTAAGGCCATGAACATGAAGATACTGGCCTATGATGTGATACCCATAGATGAAAAGACCAGGAATGAGCTTGGCGTGCAGCAGAAGGATTTACTCAGCGTCATAAAGGAGGCGGACTTCATCACGCTCCATGTTCCAGCAAGCCCGGAGACCAAGCACCTGATCAACAGGGAAAAATTGGGACTGATGAAAAGGAACGCCTACCTTATAAACGCCTCAAGGGGGGATGTGGTTGATCAGGAAGATCTGGTACAGGCGCTGAAGACAGGATTGATAAAGGGTGCCGCGTTGGACGTATACGAAGTCGAACCGCCCACCAACAAGGAGCTACTATCGCTGGCCAACGTGATTTTGACCCCTCACATAGGAGGGGAAACGACCGAAGCACAGCTAGCAGCGGCCACCATAACTGCCCAGAAGGTCCTCGACGTATTGAGTGGGTGATCATTTTTGTATAGGTATCTCGATAAGACCTGGCAGGAATATTATAGCAAGAAACCCGAGCAGTACAGGGCGTTGCTGATAAAATGGAGGAGCGAGCCCACCATCCACCGAGAAGAGAGGCCCATCAGGCTTGATAAGGCTAGGAAGATAGGTTATCGGGCTAAGGGCGGATTCATAGCCGTAATGGCGAAGGTTTCAAAGGGTGGCATGAACATCCACGTCCCCACCTCTGGGAGACGGCCAAAACACTATGGCGCAAAGAAGATATCTGGGGTAAGGAACGCTAAGTTGATAGCCATAGAGAGGGTCAAGAAGAGATACAAAAATATGAAAGTGATGGGTGCCTATTACCTTGGAGAGGATGGCAATCATAAATGGTTCGAAGTAGTGCTCAAGGACGAGCATCTCCTTCCCGAATGAATGATCATTATAAACGCATTCTAGCTAAGGTATATATTTCGAATTTAGGTAAGATAAGGATCAAGCGGGAGCCGGGGGAGGGGGCTATAATAAAGCGCCTGATAGACGAAGGTTATCTCAAATCTTCAAATGGATCAGTCTATCTGACGCCCCTTGGGCGGTCAATGATAAAGGTGGCATTCACAGGTGGGGTTTTTGATGTAATTCACCCCGGGCATATCCATACGTTAAAAACCGCTAAATCCAAGGGCGATGTGCTGGTTGTATCAGTAGCCCGTCAGGCCAACGTTTTAAGGTTTAAGAACAAAATACCTATCCACGATGAAAAGCTCAGGTTAGAACTGGTTCAGTCTGTTAAATTCGTAGACCTGGCTATACTTGGCGATGAAAAGGATATCATGAAGACTGTTGAACTGATAAAACCGGACATCATAGTACTGGGTTATGACCAATCCCACAGGGAGGAGGACCTGGTATCTGAGGGTCAGAAGCGCGGGCTCAAATTTGAAGTTAAAAGGTTGACTACTCCGCATCCACACATCAAGACGCGGAACATCATAGCAGACCCAAAAAGGCTAGATATTTTTTAGAAGCTGATCGATTTGCTTTCCATTCCGTTTTTGGTGATTACTAAGAGGTCCACACCGTCACCGCTCGTAGAATCCCTTTGAATTGCTGACTTGATGGCCTTTACCGCTAGCGTTTCGGCCTGATCCTTAGTGATGGTTGGGCTATACTCATTTTCTATCACGCCTATGGCGATGGCCTCTCCGGTGCCCACCGAGGAATATTTGTCTGGAATTATAGAGCCTATTGGATCGAGCACATATATTTCCGTCTTCTTATCAAAACCGCCCACTATGACCTGAGTTAATAACGGGAACATCCTGTTCTGGAACATAAGCACAGACATGAGCTTAGCTATGGCACCGGGCCCGAGCACGCGCCTCGTCTCCAGCTGCTTTATTTTGATCAAGGACTGTACGTTCCTAACCAGCACCTGCATATCGCCCAGCATACCTGCACAGGCGGCAGCGGTATTATCCGTGATTGGAAACACCTTTTGAACGTTTTTACTAACTATATAGTTACCATATGTGTATCTCCTTTCCGCAGCTAATATTGCGCCTTCATTAAAGGCTATGCCCACAACCGTTGCGCCGGGGAAGTATTGATTCATCATAATACATCAAACATAGAAAGGACTATTTATAAAGATGATGGCAGAAGAATGGCGGCAGTGCAACGCCATACGGTTTAATCTAAAACGGTTAACCGTCGTAACTTATTAAAAAATTCTTGACCATGGCCCGCATTTAAGTTGGAATTACGGGCACAATGAAGGCCCAACTTACAGCGTTGGCCAGGCCGTTGCCAAGAACAACGGAGCGCTTATTTTAATTATGGAAGAGCACTCCTGAACTGTGACCGGAATGAAGCTACATCTCTTCCAGCACTGGCAGCCCCAGCACACCGAAGATATCACCCATAATTAATTCGTATGCCTTGACAATGGCCAACCTTGAGTTTCGCGTCTGGGCGTCGGGTTCCCCCAATATCCTCCTTCTTTCATAGAAAGTGTTGAATGATACGGCCAGCTTCCGTGCATATATTGCAAGCTTGTTAGGGGTTAAATTATCTACAACGTCCTTTAATATATAATCGTATTTGAAGAGGAGGATCAACAGATTTCTTTCCTCTGCGCTTAAAACACGCTCAATATAAACGTCCTCAGCTGGTTCTCCAACCTTCCTTAATATCTTTTTAGCGCGAGCCAGTGTGTATTGGATGTATGGGCCGGTATCTCCATCCAGCCGCAGAGCGGATTCCATATCGAGGACCATCAGCTTATCCAGGTCCTGCCTGAGTATCGAGTACCTTATAGCCCCGAGCGCTACCCCCCTGGCTATTTCCGGCTTGTCGATCGCGTTGGGGTTTCTGTTCTCCACCTCTTCAAGCGCCGTCTTCTCAAGCAGGGATAGAAGGTCATCCACGTTTATGTAAAGGCCGCTCCTACCGGACATGTGGGCTATGGAACCTTCAACCTTGAAACCCATCCTTGCCGCGGTATCGTTACTCAGTGCGACTGCCCCATATGCCAAAATCCTATATCTCTTCCTTTTATCGATCCGCTCAATAGTGCGGGCTATCATCTCCTGAATCGGCCGCTGTTCCTGCCCTATCACTATTATAGTTTCATCAGCAGCCCTGAATCCAGTGTTAGCGCTTGATCCGCCCAGTGTGGTGGTAAGGAGATTCGTGCCATCCGGTTGTCTGGCGTAAACATCGTAGCCCATATGGTCATTTAGAAGGCCTAGCTTCCAGCCGGCATATGCAAGGTCCTTTGCGGTGTAAACGGCAGTTCCATCGCTCCTTACCAGCACCTTATTTTCGCCGTTATCGCCTGTCAGCACCCAGCAGCCCTGATATTTTCCGCTTGTCTCCTTGACTATTAGGCCCTTCGCCAGCAGCAGTTCAAACATGTCTCTCCAGTATCCACCCAATAAAAAGTGGCTTTCCCAGTTAAGCAGATCATAATGAGCGCCTAGCGCCCAGCTGGTCTTTAACTCCTCATCAAGTATCCTTTTAACTAATTGCGCCGCGAAGGATGAAATCGGTCCGCCATCCTCCAGCTCCCGTAATATGTGTGACCTCTTCTCCCTCAACACTTCATCTGACTCCAATGCCCTATTTACCCCAACGTATACATCATCACCACAATAGTGGTCGAATTTCTTGCCAGCTGGGTCTAGGCTGAACCCCAGCTCTTTGAACCCCAATATGATATCTGCGATCTGCACGCCGGTGTCGTCTATGTAATTCAGGACTTCTACATCCCAGCCCCCCCTCTTTAAACTGCGGTACATGACATCGCCCAGCACTAGATTTCTGGCGTGCCCGACGTGTAGCGCCTTATTTGGGTTAACGGCGGTATGCTCTATGGTGACCCTCTGCCTTGAAATGGGTTCCATGGGAAAACCCGCTTCCCTGATTACCGTGCGAAGAAACTCGTCAAGGGCGGATGGATTTAGCCTGAAATTTATGTAACCTGATGAGTGACGTTCGACGCTTACGATAGGGCCAGCCCTTTGCTTTATCTCCTTAATCAGGTTATCAGCTAAGGCTCCATCGCCATTGCCAAACTTGGATAACAGAAAATAGACATTGGTGCTCAGGTCGCCATGGCCGTCATCAGAGGGCTGAAACAGTGAAAAATCTGCCGT
>JAJZYL010000015.1 GCA_021798095.1 archaeon
TTGATGGTATACTAGGGAAAGAGAGCGGTGGCGAGGATGTATATCAGATCAAGAATGAACTCAAGGATACTATGGAATCAAATGTGCACGTCTATAGAACCGAGGAGGGGTTAAGGACGGCGTTGGTTAAGATCCGAGAGTTAAAGAAAAGATACCGTAATATAAGGGTAGACGATCACAGGCCAACGCTTAATTATAATCTTCAGCATGCGCTTGAACTAGGATTTATGCTTGAACAGGCAGAAGTTGTCACAATGGGAGCCTACCTACGCAAGGAGAGCCGGGGGGCGCATGCGAGGTTAGATTATAAGGTAAGAGACGATCAACATTGGCTGGTTCATTCGCTGGCTTGGTACACACCGGAAGGACCGCAGTTTAAATATATACCGGTGAATATTACCATGTGGAAGCCGGTAGCGAGGGTGTATTAGGATGAGCGGCTCAGATGAAATCATACTGAGAGTCCGAAGGTTTGATGGAACAAGAGAATGGTGGCAATCATATCAGATAGGCCTAACCGGTGTAACTTCGGTGCTTGACCTGCTTAACAAGGTGCGGGAAGAGAA
The DNA here is from genome assembly GCA_021798095.1 of archaeon. Classification (GTDB taxonomy): domain Archaea; phylum Thermoproteota; class Nitrososphaeria; order Conexivisphaerales; family UBA164; genus JAJZYL01. The sequence continues at coordinate 567 of JAJZYL010000015.1, forward strand.
GGATCATACGCTTGCGTTCAGACAGAGCTGTCATATGGGCACATGCGGTTCCTGTGGAATGGTCATAAATGGGAAGCCAAGGCTCGCGTGTCAAACAAACATTTCTGAACTGAATGCTAACGTTGTAAATGTAGAGCCCATGCATAACTCTCCGGTTATAAAGGATCTGGTGGTTGGGCTGGATTCGCTCATAGAGAACCATAAAAAGGTGAAACCATATATTATCAGAGGTAAAAAGGAGGAAGTATTTAATGCGCCTCGCGAGTTCAAGGTGACGCAGCAGGGGACCACGGAGTTTCTACAGTTTGACTACTGTATCATGTGTAACCTGTGTATTTCTGCATGTCCTACTGTAACAATTGATCCTCTATTTTTGGGCCCACAAGCCTTGGGGCAGGCCTTTCGCTACCTAGCCGATCCCCGCGATGAGGGATGGGCTGAAAGGTTGGAGTTGGTTGATGATGATCATGGAATATGGAGATGCCATTTTGCAGGAGCCTGTAGCTATGTATGCCCGAAGGACGTTGACCCAGCGAAGGCCATTCAGCTGATGAAAAAGGAGCTTCTAAAGAAGAGATTGCTGATAAGAAGGAGTAAGAAGGGGGCTGAAATAACTGAACCGCTGCAACCGCACCTTACTGAGGAAAAATTAACTGCGGCCCCACCACTGGACTTTAAGCGTGGTGATTAACATGACAAATGATAGTGTCTGGAAAAGGTTGATATCAAGCCTAGATCCACGTCATTATAATATCGAACGATGGAGTTACACGTTGCATCGGATAACTGGGGTGGTTCTGATCCTTTTCTTGATAGCGCACATGGTGGAAATATTCCATATATCGTTAGGACCGGAATCTTGGGCGGCAACCCTAGCGCTGCTTGGCAGGCTAGGCCCACTTGAGAATATAGGGCTTTGGATCATAGCCGGATGTGTGTTCTATCACGGAGCTAACGGACTGAGATTGCTTCTCAATCAGGTATTTGGCCTCCTGTTGGGTAAGCCTAGGATGCCTGTATATCCATATACCCCCACTTCACTTGGGAGAAACCAGAGGATAGCGATCTGGACGATAACTGCGGCGGTATCTGGAATATGGATCTGGGCCGGCCTGTACATATTGGCTGGCCTGGGGATAGTGTAGGTGTAGTATTATGGCAAAGAGTAATTCTATCTTAAAGGAATCCTGGATTATGTTGATCGTTTATGCGACGGCTATCATACTTATATTTACCCTTACATTCCACATGTTACTTCAGAGCCCACTGACAGGCCTATCATTTCAAGAAACATTGTCATTTGCGTATGTAAGTAAGAATTTGCTCTATTATCAGATCATCTTTGGGCTCCTTCTTTACGCAGCTACTATACATGGAATGATAGGGCTCAGGACCGTAATCCTTGAGTGGTTACATCCAAAATCATATACATGGGTGATAAATCTGATCACCGTTGTGATCATGGCGATGGTACTCGCGCTTGGCACCTTAACGCTTGTATTGTTATAAACCGGTGATACCAGGGTCGTGATATCTCGAGGCCATGCATGAGTTTCTGCTATAAAAAAATAGGCGTTAGACCAAGCAAACGATAAACTTAATTCTACAGATGGAAGTATAAATTTGTGTCAATGGTGATTGTCGGGATAGTGTTGATCTCCGTGGGCCTTATCCTCACTATACTAGCTATTTTAACGCGGGATGATGGTTCTGTCGAACGAAAAACGGAAGGAGGCGGCTTTGTCATTATAGGGCCGTTCCCGATCATCTTCGGTACCAATAAAAGGATAGTAAAAGTACTTTATATTATAGCAATTATAATAATCGTAATCTCATTAATCATCTATTTCGTTTAATAAGGCTAATGATATGGTTAAACCTGCCAGACTTAGTGAATTAGCGTGATGCACATCTCTTAAGCGCCGCCTATATGCGCTAAAAACACTTGGAATTTATCTTCCATTTAGTATAAATATGGGGGGAAATGATGTTGATTTATGCTGTTGGTTAAAGTGAACAGGATAAGTAGTATGAGCAATCCTACCACAGGGATACCGGGAAGACAGGTAGAGCTTACGGAATTCAGGAGGACCGGTATTGCCAACACACAGGGGGCTATGGACGACGTACTTCACAACGTGATGTATCAGTTCCAGTCGCTAGGTATCCTACAGATGATCAAGGATGTTCAACCCCCGAAGATAGTCCTGTTCTTAACTGATGACGAATACATACAGCTAGGGATAAATTTCGAAGTCAATGATATTTATGAGCTAACGCTAGAAACAGGCTCAATTAAATTTGTAAGGTCGACGGTAGAATCATAGCATTGTCTGTCCTCGAAAGGTTCATGGATTTTGCTGGGCATAGTAAGCTAATCGAGATCTTTGGACCGGAGGGAGCTGGAAAAACACAGCTGCTCCTGACGCTCATAAGTGAAATGTTAATCCGCGGCGAAAATGAGCAGGTGGTCGTAGATGGCGCGAGGAAGTTCAGACCGGAAAGACTTCTGGAACTGTTGACTGATAGATCTCTGTTAAGGAATCTTTATGTTGAACGGCCCTATGATGGACAAATGGCCTATGAGTTTACATTATCAGTAGCAAGGAAGGCTAATTATAGATCTGTCTTCATAGATGGATTTTCTCAGATGTTCTATGAATCTCGCTCGTTCTTGAACAGGTTGGGCCTTAGCGCAAGGCACCTTTCAATATTTGCGTCAAATGGTGGCACCGTAATCGTGACCGATGGTCTTTCAGGGATGGGGATGGGCCATCCTCTTGGCAGCGCCATTACGGATCCCTATATATGGACAAGGATAAGGATGGAGCGATTTGGGGCTATTGGGAGGCTGGTCATATCCGAAACCGGAAAAAGGATAAATTATACGGTCGGAAGGGATGGAGTGAAATTGATTGGATGAGCAGATAATGGAGCTGTTGGATGAAATATACAGGGGTTATAAGGAACCCACTGTACTTAACGATATAGGCCTGAGTACAGAGAAGAAGAAAGCTCTTCTAGCCCTAGCCAAGCTTATTTATGGAGCTGAAAAGGACCGGGGTAAGTTTGAGCGGACCAAAGCAGCATTGATATCTGTTCTTGATACCCCATTTGCCGATGATATTGATGGAACCATATTAGAATATATCAATAGTGTAGGTACATGAAATTGTGCCAATTATCAATGCTATAAATGTAGTAGTAAGGGGTACGCCTACCTTGCCGGCGATGGCTTCAGGTTGGCAGAAGTGAGTAGAGATCCTTCAATAGCAGAATTATACCTTGCGGAGGGAACAAACCCATTTCCGTTATTATTATATCAATATATTCAGACGGAGTGACGTCAAATGCTGGGTTCCTTACCTTTATGTTTGGGTGGAGGTTTAACCACTCCTTGGGGGCTATTTCTGAGCCATCTCTTTCTTCTATCTCGATCAGCTCGCCCAGAAAGGTTTGAGGGCTAATTTTATAGGTTTCTGCGGCAACCATCACCCTAGTACGAGATTCCTTTGCTATTGCGGCTATCTGTGACGTTCCTATCTTGTTTATTACGGCTCCATTAGCGGCTATAGCATCGGCCCCTACTATGACTTTATCTATCTTAGTCATATAGAGGCGCGCCGCAGAATCGGGGATCAGTGTAATGTCCAGTCCGCGATCAGCTAATGCTGCTGCGGTAAGCCTCCCTTGGTATCTTGGTCTTGTTTCTGTGACAAACACCTTGATGTTTTTGCCTTGGGAATGAGCCATGCTGATCACTTCTATTGCGCTCTGACTGTTGCAATGTGTGAGTAATACGTCCCCGTCGCTTATCCTCTTTGACCCAATTTCTCCTATTTTCTTGATGGCTTCAAGGCTGGCTTCTATGAACATATCCGCGGCCTTCCTTGAAATAGCTTTGATCTCCCCTACTGAGGAGCCCGTCTTCGCCCCTACCTGTATTTGCCTTAGCAGGTTGTTTATGGAATTGGGGAGGGAAACGGCGGTAGGCCTGGCCAGCTTCAGATACTCGCCAGCTTCGGTCATTCTTGATAAAAACGCATTAACATCCCGATCGTTCTCTCGATCTATTTCAGCCTTGAGCGTCTCTACGGCTGTCCTTGCAATCAGGCCTGCGCCTCTAACTTTCATAGTCTTTATGCTATTAAATGATTTCTGCAAGTTATCAGAAAATTCAACCATATCCCGCTATTGACCGAATTTTATATAAGTATTTCTACAGTTATCCACCAAGACGCCCAGGGAACACGTTACTAAGTTTATGGCTCTAGTAATTTATCAATTATCTATTAATAAGCATAATATATAATAATACCTCTCCCATTATTAATCGACCTAGTAATTCTATATATATTCTTCGTTATAACCTAGAAGCTTATTTATTTTCTTTATAATAACTCGATAAAGGATTAAATTTATACAAAATTCCTGAATGCGGAGCAGTTATTGTAACCATAAAATATTTATATAACGCTAAAATTTCCTTTATTAGGGGAACATAACAATAATGAGGAAAGTGGCTATCCTAGGCGCTACAATGACCAAGTTTGGAAAGCTCACACAGGGGCTTGATGAATTATTACTCGAACCGTCGCTTGCCGCTATAGAAAGTTCCAAACTAAGCGAAAAGGACTTGGACCTTTTGTATATTTCCAACATGCTGGGGGGCGAACTTACAAAACAGGTTTCATTAGGCACAATGCTCGCGGACGAGCTTGGAGTAAAGATAGGAGCAGATAGAATTGAAAATGGTCCGGCCGCCGGCGCTTCAGCAATTAAGGATGCATTCATAGCGATCAAGTCCGGCCTCTTTGATTTGGTACTTGTAGCTGGAGCCGAAAAAATGACACATATGGCGACCGAGGTCATATCGGAGTATATTTCCTATATGCTTCATCCGGTAGAAAGAATGAGTGGAGCTACGCTTCCTTCCCTAGGGGCTATGCTTGCTAGGCTATATATGAAGCAGTACAGTGTGACCTCTGAGGATCTTGCAATGGTTGCTGTTAAAAATCATAAAAATGCCTTAAATAATCCATACGCTCATTTGCAAAAGATGGTGACAGTGGATAACCTTCTTCACTCAAATGAAATGGAGAAAATAAACCCTATGGTTGCCGACCCATTAAGAAGGTTTGATATATCGCCAATTTCTGATGGAGGAGCAGCGGTAGTGCTAGCCGAACTTGAAATAGCCAAGAAATATACGGATCTTCCGGTGACTATTGAGGGGTTCGGTCAAGCTACTGACTCCTTGGCGCTACATGAGAGATCTGCCCCTACCGATATCAATGCAGTAAAGGAGGCGTCCAAACAGGCCTTTAAAATGTCTGGCATCTCCCCAGATCAGATAGATGTTGCAGAACTCCATGATGCCTTTACAATTCTTGAACTGGTAGAAAGCGAAGATGCAGGATTTTTTGAAAAGGGGACCGCGCATAAAATGGTAAGAGAAGGGCAAACCGAAATAGGTGGTAAGCTACCCATTAATACTTCAGGTGGCCTTAAAGCCAGAGGCCACCCTCTGGGTGCAACAGGCCTTTCACAAGTAGTCGAACTGGTCTGGCAGCTTCGGGGAGAGGCTAGAGGTCGACAGGTTCCCAGTGCAACATATGGATTTTCTGTAAATCTTGGAGGATTTGGATCAAATGCGGTATCATTGATCCTGAAAAGAGGTGATTAAATATGGAAGGTTATAAATGCGCCAAGTGCGGTCGCGTGTATAGTATTAAAAGGGCTGTCTGCCCTGAATGCACATCCAGAGAGTTTATAACAGTTGACATGGGGGAAGAATGTGTCCTCCTAACCTATACAGAACTCTGGGTCACTCCTACTGGAGTAAGCGAAAAACCGCTAAGATTGGGTATAGTCGAATTTCCAAACGGGGGAAGAGCGTTTGGGCAGATAATTACGGAATCCCCAACCATAGGCATTAAGCTCAAGCCCGTATGGAAACAACTGAAAGAGGAGGATGGGAAAGCTCTGTGGGGATTCGCATTTCAAGATGAGAGGAAAGGATTAAAATCAATCTGACGGTTTATTTCTGATGAACAGGTAAGGTATAGCCACTAGTATAACATAAATGGTCCACAATTTTCAAATCTGTTTTTCTAATAAAGGATGGTCAAATAAGTTTTCTATAGTAATACAACCTGTAGTTCTTTGCTTTATATTTCGATGGCAGCATAAAAGCACATAACCTTTGATCAGTGATATGCTTCTTCCACCCTGCTATTCAAGGAAGGTATTTTTGACCTGACCCTTAGGATCATTGACAGATTTATGGGCGCCATCACCACGCCTTCTTCATCGCCCGAACTGGCCAAGGGATTTCCCCATGGATCTATTATTGATGTAGCACCAAAATATGAGCCAGTTTTATCCTTCCCGACCCTGTTGACCGCAAGTACATAGACCTGGTTTTCAATAGCCCTTGCCTTTATCAACGTCATCCAATGGTCGATGCGCGGGTGTGGCCATTCGGACGGAATCACTAGAAGCTCAGCCCCCTCAAGCGTTAGCCTGCGGGCCAGCTCGGGAAAGCGCAGGTCATAACATATCATCAGGCCTATTTTACCGCATTTTGTGTGAAAAATAGGAGAAGGGTTTTTGCCTCCTTTAAAATGGACGTTTTCACCCATCAATGGAAAAAGGTGTACTTTGCTGTATTTGCCTAACACCCTACCAGAATCATCTATGAAAAGAGATGTATTATAGATGCCGTCACTACGCCTTTCCGCGATGCTTCCGGCCACCAGACACATTTTTAGCTCCTTTGCTTTATCACAAAGTATTTGGATTTCTGTGTTTGGTATCGGCTTTACGTGCGCTCTTATAAAGTCATAATCAAAACCTGTAATCATAAGTTCCGGTAAAGAGGCTAATTTTGCCCCCCTATCAGCCGCTCGTTCCAGAAGTTCGACGGCCCTTTGAATATTTCTTCTAGGTTCCCCAAGAATTATATTCATCTGGACTCCGGCGATAAGAAATTCATCCAATTTCAGTTTCATGGAATCTTGCCTGCAAGTTTATGCATGGCCACAATAAGGTATAAGGTTTTCCTGTGGTAATTAAACCCTTTTACCAAGAAACTTTTAAATAGAGCACATCCAGAGGCCGAATTATGAACTTCTCCATGGTAAAATTTAGGCTAAGCATGCTGATAAGTCTAGCTCTAATAATAGGGGCCACTACTCTGATACTTCTTATAGTATTGACGCTAATGGGTGTTGAAAGCATACTGCTGTTAGGTTTGCTGGTTGTTGGTATAAACGTGCTGGAATGGCTCTTTGCGCCTAAACTGATCGATAGAATGTACAAGACCAGAGAACTGGGGCCCGGAGATCCCGTGGAGATCAAGGAGATTGTGGCGAAAATAGCTTCAAAGGCCAACATAAGCCAACCGAAGCTAGTAATTGCAGAGACCGATTTACCAAATGCTTTCGCATATGGAAGCCCGTTGACTGGTAATAAGGTCGCGGTTACGAAAGGCTTGATATCAATACTGAATTATGATGAAATCGAGGCCGTACTAGGCCACGAACTTGGGCATCTAAAACATCGTGACGTACAGATGATGATGATAGTTTCCATGCTTCCTGCAGTGCTTTATTTTATCTCCTTTTCGTTATTCTTTAGCTCGATGTCCAGTTCAAGGCAGAATAATGGACTTATAGCACTGATAGGCATCCTCTCTTTCATTGGGTACATCATCATAAACCTCCTTGTGCTAGGATATAACAGGATGAGAGAGAGTTATGCTGATAGACATAGCGTAAGTGTAGTTGATAACGGAGCACGGAAGCTAAGCTCAGCCTTGGCTAAGATCTATACATATTCCGCCAGAATGGGAAACCGTAATCGAGCTAAAAAGGGGCCAAACGTCAACAGTTCGTTCAGGGGGCTATTCATAATCGATCCATCTTCTGTCAATGTAGAGGACCTTAAAGCCCTAAATGGCGAGGAGCTCATCCAGTCCATCGTAAACAGAAAATTGAGCTTAACCGATAGGTTGATGGAGATAATGTCTACACACCCAAATATAATAAAGAGAATCAGGACCTTAGAGCGTTACAAATAGAATTTGTAATCGCTACTTTCCAAATTTCTTATTGACCATCATCTAACTGAAAGGTCTTCGTTTATAGCGGTTGATGCCCTTCTCCCCCAACCCATAGCTTCAATTACAGTACCCTCGCCTGTAACTATGTCGCCTCCCGCGTAGACGCCTTTAAGACTGGTCCTGCCCTGCCCATCCACTTTGATCCTACCCATATCATCAGTATCAAGGCCATTGGTTCCTATTTTCAAGGATGGGTTTGGATTGAATCCTACAGCTGTGATCACAGTATCGACATCGAGCTGGGTCGTATCACCAGTTGGAACCACCGCCCTACGCTCACCGTTACTGGATTCGATGATTTTCATTTTCATAAGCTTGATCCCACTTACCATCCTTTTATCATTTGAAAGCAGCTCTATCGGCTCTAATAGGAACTCAAATTTAATCCCCTCCTCTTCTGCATTTAACACTTCTTCAGCCCTGGCTGGCATTTCTTCCCTGCTGCGCCTGTACACCACGATAGCTTCTTCTGCACCTAACCTTTTGGCTGTCCTCACGGAATCCATTGCCGTGTTGCCTGCACCAATGACTGCAACCCTCTTCCCCACATGTAAAGGCGTATCATACTCAGGAAACTTATACCCTTTCATTAGATTTGCTCTGGTCAAGAATTCGTTTGCGGTGTACACGTTAAGGAGGTTCTCACCAGGCACATTAAGAAATTTCGGATGGCCGGCCCCTACTCCTAGGAAGACGGCGTCATACTCCATTGCAAGTTCGCCTACGGTAATGGCCGTACCAACTGGCACACCTAGCCTGATGTTTACCCCCAGGTCTTTTAAGCGCTGAACCTCCTTCCGCACTATTTCCTTTGGCAACCTAAATTCTGGTATTCCATATACGAGCACGCCACCGGCCATGTGAGACTCCTCAAACATATCGATCGAATAACCCAATCTAGCTAAATCTGATGCTACTACTATGCTCGCAGGGCCTGAGCCTACAACGGCCACCTTCAAACCGTTTGGTTTTATGGTGGCTTCCTCCTTTACATTGTTAGCTAGGGCCCAATCGCCGACGAACCTCTCGATCGCCCCTATTGATATAGGCTTACCAGCTTTTGCGAGTACACAAAACATCTCGCACTGCCTTTCTTGAGGGCAAACCCTTCCCGTTATAGCTGGGAAAGGGGATTTTTTTATTAACTGGCGGTAGGCCTCCTCATACTTGCCTTCGGCTACCAATCGAAGCATTCCTGGTATGTTTACCCCAACCGGGCACCCCAACATGCACGAAGCCTTGCAGAACCTTATGTCACGACTAGCCTCTCGAATAGCCTGATCCTCCGTGAACCCCAGTTCCACTTCATCAAAATCTCTTATCCTGTAGGTCGGAAGACGCTTTGCCATCCTCTCCCTTTCCGTCAATTGTTTCATTGTATTTCTTTCACCTCAATTGGCGGACCTTAGTATATATCTTCCAAGAGCCCTCTTTTCCTCCTCCTTGTAGGCTCCCAATCTGAGGATCAATTCATCCCAGTTTACCTCGTGTGCATCAAACTCGGGCCCATCCATACATGTGTACTTCGTTTTTCCACCAACCGACACCCTGCACGCACCACACATACCGCTTCCACACACCGTTATGGAATTCAGACTAGCGAAGGTCTTGATCGCATAAGGCTTGGTGACTTCGCTGCAGGCCTTCATCATCATGGCCGGTCCGATTGCCCAGACGGCATCCACATTTCGTCCAGAATCAAGAAGCCCGCGTAACGCGTCCGAAGTGAACCCTTTCTGCCCCTTCGATCCATCGTCGGTGGCGATAATCACTTCGTCGCTGACCTCCCCGATTTCCCTTTCGTATAAAATTGAGTTCGCGTTCTTGTACCCTATGATCGATATTACCCTGTTATTGCGTGAGAGAGAGCGTGCTATTGGATAAATTGCTGGTACGCCTACTCCGCCTCCCACCAATACTATTGTGCTAGAATTGAGTTCGCTGACTGGGTTGCCAAATGGCCCTGCCAGATAATAAAGAGTTTCACCGACCTCCTTGGACCCCAGCTTTAATGTGGTTAGTCCTACCTCCGAGATTACGATCTTTATCCAGCCCTCAGTTGCACTCCAGTCCACCAATGTCATCGGCACCCTCTCCCCTTTTTCGTCGGTCATGATGGTTACGAATTGGCCTGCCTTAGCCGCCCTTGACACCATGGGTGCAAATATTATGATCTCCTTTACACCGCTAACTAGCTGTCGTTTCATAAGTATTTCATTAATTTTAAACAAATTGCCCTCTACTCCCGATGGAGACTAGGCTCCACGCATCAAAACCCACCACATCTCCTTCTTAATTGCGCATTATAACGTTATCTCCAGTGAGCTGAATTTATCTATATTGATAGCTATTCTGATATGAAGAACTTACTGTTTGATTTCCTCTCCTGAGGTAAATTGATCAGCTATTAGAGTGGTTACCGAGTTCAAACCCTCTCCAGTTAGGGCCGATACAGGCAACAAATCCTTCATAAGGCCGTTTTTCCTGAGTTCCCTATAGAGCTTCATATAGGAGATAGCATGTTCCTGGTCGCCTAATTCAGATTCAATTGACGTGATGGATTTATCCCATTCAATGACGCGAACAGCCCTCTCCGGATCCATATCCACTTTATTCAGGATGTGTATGGAATATGTGCCTAGCCTTAACATCACTGAAAGGGCCAATACCTTAATGCTCAAGAAGTTCAGTGATGTAGACATCATGAAGGAGTCAGATATAAAGATGGACATCTTCCCATCCCCCTGTAGGTTATCGATTAGGTACTTGCCACTTTCTCTGTAAGCAAATAGCTCCATCTGCCCGGGTGTGTCGACTATCAGATAATCAAGCTGTAATACGTCTAACTCTTCCTGAATTTTTGGGAGAAATGATGCAAGGAGATCAGCTGCAAATATCATGGTCCCGTTTGATCCCAATCCATACTGCTCACCGATAGCATGGATGTCTATAAAATTTCTCACATCGGACACTGGTTCATACGGTAAATTAATAGTGGCTGCATCAGTATTCAAAATTCCAGTGGTCCATCCATTTTTATCGAGAGACTCCGAAAGGGTTTTTGAGAATAGGCTTTTGCCTGATCCGGCCATTCCCGTAACAAATATAATGTACATGTCATTGATTCAGAATGCGGTGTATTTTAAGCATTAGTTAAAGCCCCTCTGTATTATTCCAGGGTCCTTCGCGATCTCAAGAGCCCCTTTAAGCACTATATCCTCCCCCAGATGTGTCAGATAAGCCTTTGGCATCCTGTTGGTTAAAAACTGCTGCAAATTACCCAACATTGGTTCATAAAAATCGGGGTTCAATAGAGCTAACGACCCGCCTATAGTTACCAAGGATGGATCATAGGCATTTATTACGGAAGCTATGCCAGCGGCATTTATTAATGCGCAACGTTCGGTTACGATTTGGGCGATCTGATTGCCTTCTCTAGCCAATTTGAAGAGGGCTTCGGGGGTTTTAGCGCCCAGCTCAGGGAGATGAAGTTTATCGCTCAAAAAACTGGCATAAGGAATAATGCTAGAACCAGAACAGAAGGCCTCCCAATGGGAGTACCCTCCGCATTTACAACGAACCCGATCGTCTACATCAAGCACCAAATGACCGACCTCATGGGCGTTACCGTCCTTGCCACTGAGGATCTTTCCATCAACAATTACTCCGGCACCTATCCCTGTGCTGAAGGTGATATATACTAGGTTATCATAGTTCTTCCCTTCTCCAAGGAGCTTTTCGGCTATCACCGCTGAAATGCAGTCATTCGTAAGGAAGACCGGTATGTCAAATATCCTTTCTAGTTCGGGCTTGATCTTAATAGGTCTATTTCCTAAATTCGGAGGGATTATTGAGCCATCGGAAACGCGGAGCGGGCCTATGCTGCCCACGCCTATCGCTCCAACCCCTTCTTCGCCGACTTCCCTTATAAGATCTGCTACCAGTAACGGAAGGATAGGGGGATTTTCAATGGCTTTATTCTTAACCTTAATCATCTTGAGCACTTTTCCGTGCATATCGCTGCGGGCAACTCTTATGTTGGTGGCTCCTATGTCAACGCCAATCACAAAAACATCGGCCATAATATTTCTGTTCGCCATCCATATTTAACGTTTGTTTTTATGAGTGTCATCAGTATAGCCTTCTCGATGTCTTTTTAAATCGGTTTTGAGCTGCCCTTCCTCCAGCAAGGAATAAAATTCCCCATAGTTCTGTCTGAAAGAGGCCGTTTTCTCCAGTACTTCTCTTATGGATACAACCTTAACTTTGGCTAGAGCCCTTGCCAGCTTGGCCAATAGTTGATCGGTATAAACATTCGATATAATTATATCTCTTGCAAGCCCTTCTGATCCGTACAGGGAAGTCGCAATGAGCATTTTCAATGCTTTATAGCTCGTCCCTTCTATGTTAGCTAGATCCACCATCTCCTCAGAAAGAACATCGATCGCAATCAATGATAGAAGTTGAGGTAGTTCTATTGAATAGCAGACCAGACGGTCATGAACTTTTTCATTCATTGGGACGATCTTCGCCTCTGGAAAAAGCTTCCTAACGGTTTTTAGTTCTTTATCCTTGTCGACAAGAGGTGTAAGAGCGATTGTCTTACCGTTGATCGAGTTAGCCCCTGGCCCAAAGAATGGATGTATGGAAACTGCCCCTTCCATTGACCTTAAGATGTCGTTTACTGAGGTTTTCAAGGTTGAAATATCAATAACTGTTCCTGCAAAACCGTTTTCCTTTATCCCTCTAAGCACTCGTTTGGCCGAACTGAGGCTGACGGCGTTAATCACCATTTCAAATTGCGTTATGTTTTTTTCATAACTCTTTACAGGTTGGACCCCCATCATCCCATTTAAAGATGATAACTTCTTTTGATCTATATCGTTAATGTAAACATCATATTTATCCTTAAAATAGTTGGCGAACCACCTCCCCATATTACCAGCGCCAATTATAAGCAACGTCTTTCCTTTACCTGTTCTAAGCTTGCTAATTTCACCCATTGTTACCATCAGGCTCGCCTTTAATGAAGTGCGTCATAGGTATAAGTGTTTTCTCCTTATAAACTGGACCCCTTTGCTCTTACCTTAAACATCACAATAGGGCAAGAAGCATAGGAGATATTGATCTTTTGGCGCTAGCGTTCCCCGCAAAAGAGGGCAATTGTTAAATAGGCTGCGCGTGATCCATCATCGGTTGAATTTTGCTTTATCGGTTAATGGACGTCCTTGCATGCCCCATTTGCAAGAGCTTCCCTTTGAGCCTTATCACTTTCAAGACTGAGAATGTTCGAACTGGATCCGCGGTAGCACGTTGCGAATACTACTGTGGCTATAAAAAAAGCATGATAGATGATGCCTTGGCCTATGAATGTAATTCATGTACGGCTACCGATGTAACCGAGGGCATTCTTCTCTGCCACGCCTGCAGGAGATGGTACAGGATAACCGATTCATTGCCCATTTTGCTCCCGGATCACCTAAGGGATAAGGATAGCGATGTAAACTTCCTTTTAAAGCACAGGTTGGAAATCGATAAGGATATACTAGAAGCCTGGTTTCCCTTTCACCTTTAGAATTTCTAACAATCTGTTCAGCGTTGCCAGATTTAATGCAACAATAAGAGGGAATCTCCCCATTGCATCCAGCGGAGTGTCAGAAATTGGGTATTTAGAAAGGCTGATGGCCTTGCCACCCGCCTGCTGAACCAGAAATAAGGATGGCATGAAGTCAAATGGCCTAGTGCCCACAGGATAAGATACGTAGGCATCCATGGATTCATTAAGAATTAAAGCTATTTCTACGGCTGTAGCCCCGAAAATGCGAGGATAACCCACCTCCTGAATGA
>JAJZYL010000016.1 GCA_021798095.1 archaeon
GGGCCTTGATGAGGATGCTGCCCTACGAATATTGGAATCCGCTAATATGCCAGCATTTCAATTCCCAGAGGATGCGGTAAAGGCGATCAAGTATTTTACTGACCAGGTCAAGCCGACTAGGAAGATAAGGGTAAAGCAACCAGTATTGGAAGCTGAAGAGCTCATATCGGGTAAAAGTTACCTTAGGGATTTTGAGGCGTTCAAATTATTAGAGATATACGGCATAAGGGTGCCGAAGTGGGGTATAGCCACTTCGCCGGATGAAGCCATTAAAGTAGCCGAACAGGTAGGTTATCCGCTGGTCATGAAGGTTTCCCTCGATTCCCCCGTCCACAAAACCGAGATGGGTGGAGTACTGCTTGGCCTCCAAAAAGGGGATATAAATGGTGCCTACGGCGAACTATCTAAGAAGTCTAGCAGGGTCCTATTGCAGAAGCAGGTAAATGGTGCAGAGATATTCCTTGGTGGATTAAAGGACCCGGTGTTTGGCCCGGCCGTTGTTACCGGTGCAGGAGGAATATATGTCGAAGTGCTCAAAAGCCTCAGCTATGGTTTGTGCCCTGTCTCTGAGGATGAGGCTGCATTCATGCTTCTGCATAGTAAGGCGCAGCAGTTGCTTTCTGCTAGAGGCAAATCATATAATGCAGATTCCGCAATCACTACAATAACTAGGCTGTCAAGGCTGATCATCGATTTGGATATCAAAGAAATGGACATAAACCCACTGATAGTAAATGAAGACGAAGCCCTTGCTATTGACCCACGGATAGTCCTGAAGTAAGCCTTATAATGGATAGTGCGGATAAAATAACCACATCTATTATTATAATAATAAGGCTAGCAAAAATGTGCGCGTCAACCGGTTCATACCGTAAAATAGCCAACGAGAGTAATTTGTTTTGTGACAAGCATCATCTCTGTTTACCGATATGTTGATAAACGAATAACGGCAAAGGTTGTTAACCTGTGTATACCAGAGGAAGTGGATGCATTACCTTATCAGGCCTGGAAACAAAAGGCGCGCAAGTTTGACCTTGCGGGACTGGTCTAGTCTGGTCTAGGACGTCAGCCTCCCAAGCTGGAGATCCCGGGTTCAAATCCCGGGTCCCGCATGCTCCTCTATCTAATATCCAAGCATTATCCATTAAATTGATCAGCTGCATATAACTGTATGATCCGTATCTATCATCTCCTGTCGTGTTAGATAATATATTCGGCGATCTAACGTTCAGGCTTATTCTGAATATATTCATTACATACAGTAAACAGGATTAGGTTAAGATTGTTAAAAATAAAATAACCCGGAGAGTGATATTGTTGTTCATTGACGCATGAGGTCCTGCAGTACATTCATAAAGCTAAGGAACGCGTAATATGGTGATTTGAAAGGGTTAAAGTATTCATGAACAGTAATATCCTGCGAGGTACCTGTCGACATATAGTAAAGATGGTCGGAAGTCTGCAGATTTCTCCATATTTGGTTCTTCTTATCAGTTTTGATCAACTCATTAAATGCCTCTCTTTGCATGTCATTGCCAAGCCATGGTGACAGGTCCCTTCTAGTATCGGCCCAAGAGGTTATCTCGGGAACGCTGACCGTTGATCGCCTTTCAAACCTTTTATCAGCCTCTTCAAGTGTAAGCATATCTATGCCCCGCCTTTTGAATTCATGAGGTAATGCCCTTATAAACTCAAATATGCCAGTTTCTGCAACCTGATGCTCCCCAAACGTCTCAAAATCCATAAACAAGTTCGCAACATCCCCAGGCGTGTCATTTATCCATTTGGCGTACTTATCCGCCGTTAAAGGATATTCAGACCAGTTCCAGTTAGAAAACCGGAAGGAAATATCATCGCTGAGCCTATAGTTCCTGAGGAAGAGCGCTGTACCCGATGTAGAATTATAAACATGATTAGGCGAATTGCCCTTGATAATTGAATCTGTGCCCTCCGCAAGCATCCTCTTAAATCCCATTGATCTCACAATTCCCGCAATATCATCGCTGTAGATGAGTTCCGTGTTTCTGAAGGATTTGGGCTCAACCCCAAATTCTTTTTTCAAGGTATTAACTTGCTGCTCAACCTGTTCAATAAATTCCTGCTCATTCCATACAGAGGCGAGGCTATGATAATATGTCTCAGCTACCACTTCTGAAAGGCCTGACCTGAAATATGATTTAAATGAATCAATTGATTCGGGTGCATATTCTTGCGCCTGCTCCATAAATGTACCTGACACAGAAACGCTTGCCTTTATTTCGTTTTCAATAAAGGTAGCTAGCGTAGGCACGTAACACCTTCTGGAGATGCGTTGTAGGATTTCCGAATTTCTCTCATCCCAGAAATAATTGCGAGAATGACCAATTTCCTTCATTCTGTACACCCTCAATCTCCTTGGTTGGTGAACTTCAAAAAATAATACGATTGCCTTCATACCATTCTGTACACCTTCAAAGTCTCCTCGGCAGCCCTTTTCCATGTAAACTGTTTGGCTTCACTCATTCCATTGCTTCCAAGGGTTGCCCTGAGGCCTCCATATCTCACTGTTCCGGCTATATATTCAGCAATGAGATCGGTGTCCCAGAACTCTGCCTTCAGTACATTTTTCAATGATTCGCCGACCCCCGTAGTTCTGCTTATAATGGTCGGTGTCCCGGAGCTCATGGCCTCCAGTACGGTGATGCCGAATGGTTCAGATACCGCCGGAAGGACAAACACATCGCTGTTCCTGTAAAGGGTTATCGCCTTATTGAGGTCTATGAAACCAGTGAATTCATAGCTACCGCGGGGTAGCGCTGACTTGGCTGCCTCTTTCATTCTATTCAGAAGCTCCCCCGTTCCAGCGATTACAAACTTTACTTTGGGAAGCAGGTCAATTACCTTGGAAGCCGATTCAATAAAGAATGCCGGCCCTTTCTGTGTGGTTATTCGTCCGAAGTAAAGCACCTTTCCTGTGGGATAATAGTCTCTGGATGGAAGTTCAAGGAAGTGCTTTCCAACACCGTTATGTATAACGGAAATTTTATCTGGCCGAATGCCGTATGTATCAATTATTATCTTCTTTGTGTAATGCGATACCGCGATAACCCTGTCCGCTTCTTTCATGCCTTCTCGTTCAATATCCATTATCCATTTCTGCGGATAGAAGCCGCCAGATCTATCGGTTTCCGTGCTGTGCACGGTAACTACAAGGGGAATATTGAACCTCTCCTTGAGTTCAATTCCTGCTTGGAAGGTTATCCAATCATGGCAATGGACTATGCTCGCGCCGTTAACGGTATTCGTTTCCTCAAAGGCCCTGTTATACCTATTGATGGCTTCATAAAAATCATACGTAAGTGACTCATACGCACCATTTCTTACGCCAACGCCCAGTTCAACGGTTCTGACATTAAACGGATAATGATCGTAAAGCGGCCCAATGCGTGGAATATATACATCGATGTCAATTAATTTGCTCATTTCCCCGAACAAATTGAACGTATGTATGCCCAACCCACCCGAGAATGCTGGAGGCAGTTCCCAGCCTATTACAGCCACCTTCATATGTAACAAACACCGGATAAATTAAGGCCCTGTGTCATGAGAGCTATTACAAGGCCAGAATCCGTCACCATCGCCAAGGCCCATTTAACAGCTTGCCATATGTATTAGGATAAACCGCCATAGTATACATCACCATTAAACCGATGCTAGATCTTCAAAGTATGCCCTTATTATTTCTCCATAGCTCCATGCCTGCATTATGCAGCCTCGTGGTTCATGGGGTTCATCTCCGTCAAATATCTCAGGAATCATTCTTAATGACAGCAGTGGCTTAAAGTACGCGAGCAGCTCATCCCTGCTGGCTCCACTTCTAACAGATGCTGTGATATACGGGCCCACTAACCAGGGCCATACTGAACCGTTATGATATGCCATATCCCTGTGGTATTGATCACCTTCGTACTTTCCAACGTATTTTGGATCGTCCGATGAAAGTGACCTCAGCCCATAATGGGTCAAAAGCTTTGTTTTAACTGCCATGGAATACCTGGAAAAATTATCCATTACAGGAAATGGCAGTGAAAAGGAAAGTAAAAAGTTGGGCCTAATGCTGCTATCATCCGGGCCAGCTATATCCAGCACCTGATCGTTAGTAACAAATCTTTCCTTGAATTCCTCCTTTATTGCCGGTATCATCTGATTTACATCCTTCGGGAACTTGAGGTTTAACTCGCGTGACAAGTATTCCGCTGATGCAAGGGCATTGTACCACAAAGCATTAACTTCTACAGGCAAGCCAACGCGCGCTGTAAATATCGTATCTCCAGTCCTTGCATCCATCCATGTGATGCCAGGCTTCTTTGCCTTTACCAAGCACCCGTCAAGTTCAATCAGTTCATTTCCCTTAATATACGATTTAATTATTTTCATTACAGCTGGGTAAATCCTCTTAACGGTGTTTATGTCTCCTGTATATTTATAATACTTGTATAGAGCATAAATGAACCATAGTGATGAATCCGCTGATGAAATGTTAGCAGGTTCTGTAACGGTTACGGGCATCATGCCGTCCTTGATCATCTGAGCATATTTCCATAGTATTTTTCTGGCCAGCTTGAATCTCTTTGTAACTAGGATCAGGCCAGGCATGGAGATCATCGTGTCTCTGGTCCATGGGCCAAACCAGTAGAACCCTGCAATTACATCATCATTGGCTAGGAAAACTGTTGAATTTCCTACAATAGGTTTCAGTTCGCTATTTGATGCTGATTGCGCCATCATCATTCTGTCCTTTACCATATTGAAATCCTCGGGCATGCCTTCAGAACAGGAAATCTTGACCTCTAGTGACGCTGAAGGATTATCAATTTTCAAGTAGCCCGGATGGTAAAGGTCCTCCTCATAATTTGACCCCCTTTTCATATCAAGGGGATACTGAAAGTTATAGTACCAACTGTCGTCCGGTACAAAACTCCCATCCGCCCTAATTTTTAAGAAGGTATCTCCTGATCTGAATTCATAAACGCCATCTAAATTATTGATTGAGAGGTTTAGATCCCTCCTCCTCATTGCTAGATGATAACTTCTTAATGCAAAAAGCGGATGGAGCAAGAAACTGGATGGACGTTGGCCATCGAAATCATATTTTATCACCAACCAATCGTTTTCAGGGTCCATCACCAACGATTTTGTTATGCTTAGCCCTTCAACCTTAAAGTGAAACGTAGGAATGTACCCCAGCTCAAAGCCGCTGAGCGTTCGATATCCTTCAGGATAAATCGCGTCCTTGTAATAATTTGTGTCGATGTTAAATGTGTTCCCTTTTACAACTAATTCTTCGAATAGCTTTGATAGTATTACGAACCTCTCGTATTTGTCCCCTATTCTTTTAACGAACAGCCCGTGATACGTCCTTAAATTTGCAAATGATGAAGAAGAAGACGAATAACTTCCGCTCATGTTACTTAAAATCCATTCATTATTATAATCTTCCAATGTTGATTTTAGTTAACCGTCGTAAAGATAAACGTATTGCTGTTAATTATAAGGTGCCATTTCTTTGTTCCAATATAACACATAGGTTGGGGTAGGCATATCAGTGACGTGAGGGTTAAAAAGGATGTTAGTCGTTTGTCTTTAAAACAGGAAACAAGTTCCCATGTTGCTGGCGAACCCTCAGGGAGGATAACGACATGTAAAGCTCACGGGCTTGAGCGTGAGAGGATGTCACAAAATACCCGCAAATAAATTTGAATGAAAACAGTTTTAAACTACACAGAATTAAAAAATATGATGGTACGACATCTTTCAATCGGAAACAACCGCATTCTATTAAGCTTTGATCAAGATTACAGGATAGTTGATATGTATTACGCTCATGATCAGGGAGATAATCATGTTGTGGGGCACCCATTTAGATATGGGATTTCGGTCGACCGAGATTTCAGGTGGATAGATAGGTCTATTATAAAACACATGGATTATTTGGATGACACGTTGATAAGTGACGTCAATTACGCCGTGGGCAACATAAATCTTAGCAGCAATGATTTCGTTGATATCTATGATGATATCTATGTAAGAAGGATCTTGGCTACAAATTCTGGAAACTCCCCACAGGAAGTTAAATTCTTCTTCCATCAGGATTTCTACATTTACGGGAACGATATAGGGGATACGGCTTTTTATCACCCTCAGCTCAACTCAGTTGTTCACTATAAGGACAGAAGGCAGTTTCTGATATCGACATTCGATGATGCAAACAACTCAATGGACCAGTACGCCATAGGAATAAAGGGATTCAAGGGGTTCGAGGGCACGTGGAAGGATGCTGAAGACGGTAAGCTATCATTTAACCCCGTGGCAATCGGGTCAGTGGACTCGGTAATAGGGCACACTCTCTTTATATCGCCAAACGAGACCAAGGAGCTGTTCTATTTTATAATTGCGCAGGAAAATCTGGATTCTCTTGTGAAATTAACCCGTGCGCTCGGTTCGGAAAAGCTAAGAAGCATGTTCAGGCTCACGAGCAATTACTGGACCGTGTGGAATGAAAAGAAGCAGGTATCACAGCCTCAGGAGATACTGGCCCTGTTCAGGAAATCACAGTTCATCATAAGAATACATATGAACAACGGGGGGGCTATAATGGCTTCGTCAGATAGCGATATACTGAAGAACAGCAAAGATGGGTACTATTATGTGTGGCCCAGGGATGCGGCCATTGCAGCATATGCCTTGACAAAAACCCTGCACTTTAGCGCAGCCAGAAAGTTTTATGATTTCGCGCTTGATACAATTTCAAAGGAAGGATACTTCTATCATAAATACCTGCCAGATGGAAACATAGCAAGCAGCTGGATACCTAGGATTATAGGAGATAAGACCATAATTCCTATACAGGAGGATGAAACCGCCCTGGTTATATGGTCACTGTGGCAGTATTACCTGCAGTCCCTTGATATTGAATACTTCTTCCCCCTCTATGAAAATCTTATAAAGAAAGGCGCTAATTTTCTTTTATCGTTTGTTGATAATGATGGGTTGCCCAAAGAATCCTATGATCTGTGGGAGGAAAGGTACGGTGTTCATACTTACACGGTTGCGGTAACCTATGCGGCACTTAAAGCCGCCTCTGAATTTGCCAAAACTTTCAGAGAACCCGACCTGTCTAAAGAGTATGGACAGGCAGCGGATAACATGGCATCTGCGTTTGAAAACAGGTTTTATTCACCGGAAAAGGGGTATTATGCGAGGGGGATAATAGATGGAAAGCCAGATTTCACAGTTGATTCGCAGAACATGGCGCTGTTCCTTTTCGGTATGAAGGATCCCGCCGATCCAAGGGTGGTAGCGAACATGGGCACAATAATGCAAAGGCTGTGGGTAAAACAGGTCGGCGGCCTGGCAAGATATGAAGGCGATGTTTATCAGAGGGTAAGGGATGACAATCAGGTTCCGGGAAACCCATGGATAATTACCACGCTCTGGGCTTCAAGATACTTTATCAGGACCGGCGATTATGATAAAGCCCTTTCGCTTTTAAAATGGGTAATTAATCATAGCCAGCATTCCGGTGAACTCCCTGAACAGATTAATCCGTATGACGGTACGCCCCTTTCGGTATCGCCACTGATCTGGAGCCATGCAGAATATATAATAGCGGTTGTCGAATTGAACGAAAAAAGTAAATGACAGGTTCCTGATGGTGGATATTCGGAAAAATTACCAACTGTGCTTTTTAGTTTGTTTCAAACCGCTAAAGTGTAGGCCATATATAACACCCCATCAGCGTCCCTAGCAGTACATTATCTACAGCATACATTTATAGCCACATTTTTTACTCTAGATGTAGATATGGCACCCCAGGACAAGCAAGATAGAAGAATCGATCATGGATTTATTTCAAATGGTTATGGCGCTGCGCTTATATCCTCTGACGCGTCGATCGACTGGCTAACCCTTCCCAGGTTTGACTCACCACCGCTGTTCTGTTCATTGTTGGACGACGAAACTAATTACAGCTTTGGAATAGACTTTGGAGGCAATGTAACGTTCAGAAGAGAATACATGTCAAACGCGCTGATATTACAGACCACCGTAAAATCCGAATTAGGGAGAGCTCAGATCAGGGACCTTATGCCGCAGTCTGAAAGCGCCCTCATGAGATATATCAAGAGCACGATGCCGTTCAGTATTTCCATCAGGCCCACCTTTGAATACGGGCTGATACATCCATCATTTTACCTTAAGGATAATGGAGCCATTTTCAGCGATCCCACCGATAAGCAGGCCTTTGAAATCAAGTTCAAATGGAATTCCAAGGTAACATCCGTCGGCAAAGGCGAATGGAACTTCAAGGGGGGTGAAGGATACATCCTGATGCTTTATACAAACGATGTAGGCTATGGGCTTTTCAGTAAAAAGGGGGGAGTTTATTCAATACCACGGGAAGCAATGAAATCAACAATGGAATACTGGAGATCAACCGTATCGTGGTGCCCCTTTGAACCGCCAGATTGGGCGAAGAGGGCCTTTAACACTTCACTACTTGTAACCATGGGTCTGATTTACAGGCCATCCGGCGCCATAATAGCTTCGCCTACGACCTCTCTACCTGAGGTCGTAGGGTCAAACAGGAATTGGGATTACAGGTTCGCCTGGATAAGGGATGCCAGCTTTGCGGCACAGGCGCTCATAAAGGCTGGCTTCATAATAAAGGGAAGGGAAATACTGAACTTTTTGCTCAGCGTGCTCGATCCATCGAGGAAGCCCTTTAATCACACGTTGTATACAGTGGACGGAGGCCCTCCTCCTTCGGAAACAACCCTTGACTGGCTTTCAGGTTATCGTGGGTCGAAGCCCGTGAGGGTGGGCAATGCGGCGCATCTTCAGATTCAGCTGGACATTGAAGGCGAATTCATGAAGGCCCTTGAGACATACTATGATGCTACTAAGGACAAAGAGTATATACTGAACAACTGGTGGGCTGTCGAAGCCATAGCTAGGTTTACTGAAATAAGTTACAAGAGACCCGATGCCGGGATCTGGGAGGAAAGGGGGAAGGAGCTCCAATATACGCACAGCAAGGTCATGATGTGGAGCGCGCTTAACACAGCTCTAAAGCTAGCCATCGAACTTGGAAAGGTCGAAAAGCATGAGATGTGGAAGCTACATGCAGATAGGATCAGGGCCTTCACTTTTGAACGTTCATGGGACAATGAAATACAGTCATTTGTGCGAAGTTTTGGGTCAAGAGAAATTGATGCCAGCCTCCTCGCGATGCCTCTGTACGGGTTTATAGAAATAAGCGATGATAGATTCAAACTCACGTTAAAGAGGATAGAAGACGAACTTGTTTCAAATTACATGGTGTTCAGATACAGAAAGGATTTCCTGGGCCGGGCAAGGCACCCGTTCGGCCTTGCAAGTTCATGGATGGCAAGGGTGAAAAACATGCAGGGCAACAGGGAGGAGGCCATAAAGTACATAATGAGGCTGATCAACTGCTCAAATGATCTGGGGCTTCTTGGCGAGCACGTCGACACGAAAACATGCGAACCGCGCGGTAACTATCCTCAGCTGTTTACACATGTAGGCATAATAGAGGCCGTTGCCGAAATTTCCAGATCCTGAAGGCACCTTGTAATTTTTTCAAGAACGCTTAATTACCGTCGTGATTAATTAAATGCATGAGAAAAATGTCCCTATTTATAGATGGAGAGCTGAAAGAGCCCTCATCCGGCCTTTATCTTAAAAAGCTGAACCCGGCAACCGGTGGGATATACGGTGAATTTCCAGCGGCTTCAAGGGACGACGCAATGGCCGCGATAGATGCTGCCTATAGCTCTCAGGAAGGGTGGATGAAGATGACATCCGTAGACCGGTCCAAAATTCTCTTTAGGGCCATGGAACTTGTAGAACTTTCACGTAGAGACCTTGAGGAAATACTGATAGACGAAGTTGGCAAACCATCAGTTGAAGCCAGGCAGGAGGTTGACGGTACGATCGACCAGATAAGATACTATGCTGAATTTGCAAGAAAAATAACCGGCGACGTCGTTGAAGGATCTAAGCCAGAAAGGTTGATCCACCAGTACCGGGTTCCATACGGTGTAGTTCTAGCTATAACCCCCTGGAACTTTCCTGCGGGGATGACTGCAAGAAAGGTGGCTCCTGCACTGCTGACCGGTAACACCGTGGTACTAAAGCCAAGTTCGGATACACCATTTACAGCGGCATGGATAGTAAAGAAATTTGAGGAGGCCGGGGTTCCACGGGGCGTGCTAAATCTAGTAACCGGGAGAGGTAGCGAAATTGGAAACACGCTTACTTCCAGCAAAAAGGTATCGTTGATAACGCTTACAGGTGAATCAGGGACCGGGCAGGAGGTTATGAAGTCTTCGTCATCCACTATGGCCAAGCTTATCCTTGAACTTGGAGGAAAGGCGCCATTCATGGTCTGGGAGGACGCCGATGTCGAGCTTGCGGCCAGAACGCTCATGTGGGCCAAGTTCTGGAATTCCGGTCAATCCTGCATAGCCGCCGAAAGGCTGTTTGTTCATGAAAAAATTTATGATAAATTTATGCATAGATTCCTTGAACTTGCAAGCGCGTTAACGGTTGGTGATCCACGCAGGAACCAGATGGGCCCCATGATAAATGAATCTCAGAGAAGCAGGGTTGAAAAAATTGTTGAACGGAGCCTGGAAGAAGGGCTTACACTGGCTCATGGCGGGAAAAGGCCACGGTTAGAGGCCCCATTCAATGGTGGATTCCACTATATGCCAACCGTCCTTGAGGGAACTGATCAGAGAAGCTTCGCGTTTACAGAAGAGATATTTGGCCCGGTGTTGCCCACCATTAAGGTCAGCGGATCGTTTGATGAAATGATCGATATGGCAAACGATTCACAGTATGGGCTCGCATCCTATTTATTCACCCGTGACCTGTCCCTCACACTGAGGGCTTCGGTGGATATGAGGTTTGGGGAACTTTATGTGAACATGCCCGGACCGGAGGCCTCTCAGGGGTACCACACCGGATTCAGGTTATCCGGGCAGGCCGGAGAGGGCTCTAAGCACGGCATTGAAGAATATGTTAAGGTCAAGAACATTTACCTTGATTACAGTGAAAGGCCACTGGAAGGTGAGGCCATACCGCCATATGGTGAAGGCAATTGAATTCGATCAATGGAATAATCACGCCAATGGTTACGCCGGTAAGTCAGGGAAACGTTGATGAAGGTCGTATCAGCGAATTGATGGCCTTTATAAAGGGGGAGGGCGTCAGCGCGGCCTTCCCGATGGGGTCAACGGGGCTGTTTCCGCTATTTAGCAAGGAAAACCACGTCAAGGCTATAGAATTAACGGTGAAGCACGCCTTATCAGGGATGATGGTGCTTGCTGGCGCAGGTAGAAATGATATTGATGAAACGCTTGAAGTGGCAAAGATGTCCGCCGATGCTGGAGCGGACGCGGTTGTCATCGTGACCCCGTTCTACATAAGGATGAGCCAGAATTCAATGCTAAATTACTATTCAAGGATTGCAAGCGCGCTGGATTCAAAAATAATAGCGTACAATATTCCGCAGTTTACAGGAAATTCCATATCGGCAGAAATGCTATCTACGCTCATGAAAGAACATTCAAACATAATAGGCGTAAAGGACAGTTCAGGGGACCTGCGATCCACTCAAAAGTATATTTCCATGTTGCCCCATGGAGCGTACATATATCAAGGGCAGGATGACCTCCTTCTTCCTTCCATGGCTATAGGCGTTTCAGGTGGCGTCTGTGGCACGACCAACTTTATTGGCCTGGCGGTTAGGCTCTGGAAGTCGGGAAGCTCCGGCGCTGAATCAAAATCCATACAGTTAAGGTTATCGGGAATTATGAGGACGATCTCCATGACCGATTTTCCAAAGGCTTATTATTACCTTTTCGAAAGGTTGGTAATGAAAAACAACAAGCCAAGGAACTATCTCCCGTTTCCGATAGAGGACCTAAGCGCTCAGGAAGAGAACGCGCTTGACAGGGCGGTGAACCTTAAGTGAAGGCCTTAGGGATCAGGGCTGGAGAAATTGGGGCCCAGCTCATCGATGCCGCATCACCATCAGATGTCGGGGACAATCAGGTACTGCTTAAAACGCTTTACACAGGCATATGTGGCACAGATAGGGGAATAACCAGCGGGCAGCTCAAATTTGCAAGGCCTCAGGCTGGAAGCGATTTTCTGATAATGGGCCACGAGGGACTTGCCAAGGTTCAGAAGGTTGGAAGGATGGTTAAAACAATAGAAGAGGGGGAGATCGTTGTCCCGATGGTAAGGAGGCCTGGCAATTGCCTGCAGTGCAGGATAGGAAGGCAGGATAACTGCGATGATGGCGACTTCGTTGAAGCAGGGATAAGGGGAAAGGACGGCTTCATGAGGGAATATTTTTTGGACGAAGAAAGATTTCTGGTCAGGGTTAATGGCAATTCCATTGGAAGGCTGGCGGTGCTTACTGAGCCTCTCAAAAATGTGGTTAAATCCTTTGACGTCTACAGGACAGTGTCCAGGCGAAGCATAGCGCAGTGCGATGATGGTTCATTTGACTGCAGAAGGGTGACCGTAGCTGGAGGAGGGCCAATAGGCATACTCTTCGCAATGATCTTCAAGTCATATGGATTTGACGTCCAGCTGTTTGACAGGAACGACCATCTGGGCAAGCTTGACAGGATCTCTAAGAGGCTGGGTATCGGGTTTAAAATTTCCGAAGGAACAGGCCTGCCGCCCGATCTCATGGAAGGATTCGATGTGTTCGTGGACACAACAGGAAGCCCATCGGTCATAGGAAAGGGGCTTGAAGGTCTGGCGCACAATGGCCGCATGATACTCTTTGGCACGAGCACAGGAGGAAGCTATCCGCTGACCGGCGATGCCATAATCAGCTTGATCGAAAAGAACGTTACGATAATGGGTACGGTGGATGGTTCAAAATCTCATTATATCGAAGCGCTAACATACCTCTCATCGTGGAAAGAAATGTTTCCAGGGGCCCTGGAAGATATGATTACTCAGGAGGCGGCACCACAGGACAGTATTGCCGCATTGAACACCAAGGTCCCCGGGGAAATCAAAAGGGTCATCAAGTGGTCATGATTAAACTGGTGGTTTGTCCCAGGTGCCCCTTACTACCCATACCGGTTCGTCTGGGTTCCATTCCTCCATTCCATTGAATTCATACTCCTTGATCATACCATCTTTCACATCAATTCCCAGACCAGGCCTTTTATTGACCTGATAGTACCCATCGATTACAGGCGTCCCATTCCCAACGAGCTCCCTTTTCCATCTCGGGAAAAAGTCATAAAACGATTCCTGTATTTCAAGGTTAGGTATTGAAGCGTCAAACTGGATCGTTGCGGCATTTTGAATTGGCCCAAAGGCGTTATGCGGCGCAAGCGTAATCCCAAAGGCCTCCGTAAGTGCCCCCACCTTCCTTATTTCTGTGAATCCGCCGATATTACATATGTCGGGCTGCAGGATATCTACAAGCCCTTCGTAAAGGTACTCCATTGCCTGCTCCTTTGATATTATCCTCTCGCCAAGCGCTATCCTTACATCGGCCCTATTTCTATAGTTTCTCAGCCCCATCAGGTCATTGGGGTGAACCGGCTCTTCCATGAAAAGTGGATCGTACTGGCCAATTTCATCCGCTATCATTATAGCTGATTTTGAATTGAACCTTCCGTGATGTTCGATCATCAGTTCGACTCCATTGCCTACGCTCTCCCGCACGGCCCTGACTATTTCTGAGCTGGCCTTTAGCCCGTTTCTATCTATTCTATCATAATATCCTCCAAATGGGTCAAATTTTAGCGCACGATATCCCATCTTAACCGTCGTATCGGCCTTTTTCGCGAAATCGTCAGGCGTTTTGCAATCGCTGTACCATCCATTTGCATATACCGGTATCCTTTCCCTGTACAACCCTCCCATTAGCCTGTGAACAGGCGCCCCAAGTGACTTACCGATTAGATCCCATAGCGCGATGTCAACCGCACTATAGGCTGAAGTAGACTCAAATGAACTGTGCATGTAAAAGTCGTTCTTTTCCCATTCCACCCGGTTCCTCTCGACCTCAGATGGGTCAAGGCCGGTGTATATCCTGCCAATTTCTTCTATTGCGTGGAGCATAGGTTCAGCTCTTAGTGTCGGTACAGCTTCTCCATAACCCACTAGGCCATCAGAAGTTTCGACCTTTACCAGCACCATTACGGACGCCCACGTCGCAGGTCCCTCCTTGTTTCCAAGAATGTGCCCTTCTACGCGACTTATTTTACTCATAACATCTAGTTTTATTTATCACCTATAAAGATGTTGGGGGCCTTTTTTCCAAGCGAAAAGATGAGGCCTCACTGCGGAGGAAAATGCACGGGCTTCCCTAACAACGGTTACAGCCCTTAAATACCACGCCTGTTGCGATATTGCCGGCTGAACATCAAGCTG